>CAXTFX010000084.1:0-12684 GCA_964243185.1 uncultured Chthoniobacterales bacterium | reverse complement strand
GTGTTTACGTATTGGAAAGTTTTGAGGATGGCGGCCATGCCGTCCTGGTGCGTGCCCGCCCAAGGCATCAGTTTTTTGAGGTCCGGGTTATCGAAGGTCAGCGACACGTAAACGGCGTCGGGGGAGACGAGCCGGTCCACGACCTCGGGCTTAGTGGCCCCGGCGCGTAGTTCCTGGACGATTTGCCCGTTGGTCTTTGGCCTAGGTATGGAGGTTGGGTTGTGATGATGGAGGTCGCACCTTGTGGCCGAACCCGCGGTGGAGGCTTTTTATTGAACGTCAGTCCTGCGCTCGCCACAGTCGGTTCGCGTTGTTATCTCAAGGGTTTGCAACGCCGTGTTGCGGAGCAAAAGAAACAAAGATTCCTCGGCAGCCAATCCGTCACCGGCCAGCTTGTCCCGGGGACGGACGACGTCGCTCCTCTCCGGCGCTCCCCCCCTTCCTTTACGGCCCGGCGCTCGGCGTGATGGCCTAGAGGGTGTCCCGCAGCCGGGGCAGCAGCTCACTGCCGATGAGTTCGATGGCCTGCATGAGCTTGGCGTGCGGCAGCGCCGCCACGCTCATCTGGAAGGTTAAGCGGGAGACGCCTCCCAGGCTTTCGTTCGCGTCGGCGATTTTGCCGGCCACCGTCGCCGCGTCGCCGACGAGCAGCGCCCCCTTCGGGCCGCGCAGGGCGTCAAACTGCCGGCGGGTGATCGGCGGCCAGCCGCGCTCCTGGCCGATCTTGGTGAAGCTCGCCGCCCAGCCCGGGAAGAAGTCCGCCGCCGCGGCCTCGTTGGTGTCCGCCACGTAGCCGAGCATGTGGAGGCCGACCCGGAGCTGGTCCGGCGCGTGGCCGGCGCGTTGACCCGCCTCGCGGTAGAGGTCAACCAGCGGCCGGAAACGGTGCGGCTCGCCGCCGATGATCGCCACCATCAGCGGCAAACCCAGGGCGCCGGCGCGGACGAAGGAAGCGGGCGTGCCGCCGACTCCCAGCCAGACCGGCAGCGGGTCCTGCACCGGCCGCGGGTAGATGCCCTGGCCGGACAGGGCCGGGCGGTGCCGACCACGCCAGGTAACGTGCGTCTGCCGCCGGATTTGCAGCAGCAGTTCCAGCTTCTCGGCGAAGACCTCGTCGTAGTCCTCCAGCTCGTGGCCGAAGAGCGGAAACGCTTCGACGAACGAGCCGCGCCCGACCACCATCTCCGCGCGCCCCCGGGAGAGCAGGTCCAGCGTGGCGAACTCCTGGAACACCCGCACCGGGTCCGCGGCGCTGAGCACCGTCACGGCGCTGGTCAGGCGGATGCGCCGGGTGCGCGCCGCGGCGGCGGCGAGGATCACGGTCGGCGCGGAGTCGAGGAACTCGGGCCGGTGGTGCTCGCCGACGCCGAAGACCACCAGGCCGGCCTGGTCCGCCAACGCGATCTCGTCGAGCAGGTCACTCAAGTGGTCGGCCGGGCTGCGCCGGTCCTCCCCGGGCGCGTCGGGAGCCACCGCCACAAAGCTGTCCAGACCGATTTCCATGCTCATGGGTGATGAGTGCTCAAGTTTTCGAGGCAGGATGTTTTGAAAAAACGCACCGCAACGGTGCCCTCCGTGATACTAAACGCACGCGGTTCAATGCTTGGTGTGACTTCGTGACAAATCCTCCGGACAGGGACAAAGCCACGTTCCTCCACTGCAACGTTTTGGCCGCTACCCTTGAGAAGAGGCAAGCGACATGGGAGCTGACGCCCCCAGTCCCCGCCGCATTGGCCGAGCAGCAGTTGCGGCCGCCGACCAGAGCCGGCGCACCCCATACATCAAGGATCACGCGAAGAACTCCGTCAGCAGCCGTGCGACGAGTTCGGGTTGCTCCGCCAGGAGGAAGTGGCCGCTGCGCTCGATCTTTTCGAGCCGGAAGTTTTCCGCCTTCTTTGCGACCACCTGCAACCACGTGTAGCCGGTGAGCTCGGCCCCGAGGCCCAGGACGGGCATCGTCAGCTTCGGGTAAGACTTCCCATCAATGATGTCTTGAGGAAAGGCTCGATACCACGCGTGACCGGCGCGGATGGCGTCCGGACTCGTGTAGGCAGCGGCAAAAACGTCCCGGTCAAAGGGTCCGACCTTTTTCGGATCGTGCAGCATATAGTCGAAGAGCCAATCCAGGTAGAAGCGGAAGCGGCCGTCGCCCAGCAACTTCTCCGGCAGCCCCTTCACCTGATGGAAGGCAAACCACCACGTGTAAACCGGATGTGTGCGATCAATCTTTTCACCGAATCTTTCTGGCTCGGGCAGCATCCGAATTTCGTTGAACGACTCGTCGGGATGCGCCACGTCCAACAAAGCGAGCTTGCGGACGGCCTGAGGATGGTTGGCGGCGAAGCTGAAGGCGACCATTGAGCCGACATCGTGTCCGGCGACGTTGACCTGTTCGTGGCCAAGGTGTTTCGCCAACTCGTAGATGTCGCGGGCCATCACTTTCTTCTCGTAACCATCCAGGGGTTTGTCGGAACCACCCATCCCTCGAAGGTCAACCACGATGAGACGATGGTGCCTCGTCAGGGCCGGCATCACCTTGTGGTAAGCCCACCACGTTTCGGGATGACCCGGCAGGAGCACCAGGGGAGTTCCGGTGCCACCGGTGACATAGTGGAGCCGCGTCCCGTTGACCTCCGCGTATCCGTTCTCGAAACCAGGCAGGGACTTGACCAGGGCAGCGTCGGACAAGTCGTGAGAAGGGGAAACCATGAGTTCGATCGTAGGTTCAGAGTTAGTTGCGTGATGGTTGGGATGAGCGTTGCGCCAAGCCCCCATAGTGTTTCAAGCCCGTCCAGGTGCCTGTTGCAGCCGGGCGCCCGACGCGATTCACAGGCGCCCTTCCTCGGCGTCGAAGACATCGAAGAACACTTTGACCTGCATCGGGTTACGCACCTGCTGCGGGATGTAATCCTCCAGGTAAGCCTGCGCCTCAGGGGAGAGTTCGGAGATCCGTTTGTCCCGCATCCGATTGTTCCAGGCGATGATCTCGCCCGGGTCCTGCACGCGCGAGTGCGCCCGGAGCCAATCGGCGACCTGGTCATCGCTCACGCCGGTGCCCACGAACGCGCGGAACTCCTCGTGACCGATGCCAGTAAACTCCCAAAGGTGAGCGGCCAGGGAACACGGGTGATAATGGTATTCACCGTTCACATCGAGAAGCGACGCCCGACATTTATCGAGCGAACGCGCCGCGATGACGTAGCCGCCTAGCTTGGCGCGTGGCGAGCGTGGCGGCTTTTTGCGGAGGTCTTTTGCCAATGGTCGGAGGAGGTCCGCATTCGCAGGGGAAGGATTGGTTTTCATGTCGCTACATCCTTCTCAAGGGTTCCTGGCGGGGATGTTGCAAAGAAAAAAGCCCGCCGCAGCGTCGGGATGAAGTGGTGCGTTCGCTAAGTTTGTGTGCAGCAAGGGACCAGAACACCGCCCGGCAGACGGCAGGCTTTGTGCCGGCGCCGGTGTCTTTAGAGGAGAGGATGTCGGTGCGCGTTCCAGTAGGTGGTGGCTGCCCCCACGGCGGCGGCGATCTCCGTCCAGCGCTCGGCGCCGGCCCAACTCTCCCGCTTTTGCCAGCGCAGGCCCTGCTCCTGGAGGATCCCGCCCACGCGGCTGCGCATGGTGACGATGGCCTTCTCCTCGCTGAGGCGTCGGGTGCTGGATTGGACGGCGGCAGGCTCCCGTTAACAAGGTTTGTCCGCGCTTTTGCTGCAACACCCGGGTCGGGGCGCTTGAAAGGTCCTTATGGGCGAAGCGACGACCATCTCTGCGAACCACGGTTCAGACGCACCGGCTGTTCTCAGCCGTCGGAGCGCGATCGGCCTGCTGGGGACAGTGGCCTCAGCCACGGCGGCGGGGTTTCTCCCGTCCAGCGCGCTTGCCGCCGACGACCCGCCGACGTCGCCGCGCCGAGCGTCCGCTGCCACCGGCGGCTCACCGGTGCCGCTGCCGCAGAGCCGCGCCGAAGCGCACCGCGACATCATCAGTCCCGCACGGCTCCACGAGCAGGCGAAAACTGCCATGCCGGCGGGGGCCTACGAATACGTGCATGGGGCGGCGGGGGACGGTTGGACGGCCGAGCAGAACATCGAACGTCTGCGCACGCTCACGCTCGTCCCCCGCCGGCTGGCCGGGTTCGCCGACGCCGACACGGCCAGCGCGTTGTTTGGCCGGAACGTCGAGGCACCGCTCTACGTTTGCCCGATGGGCGCGCAGGACATCGTCCACGCCGACGCGGAACTCGCCACCGCGCGGGGGGCCGCCGCGGCGGGGGTGCCATACATGCTCACCAGCGCTTCCAACCGTTCGTTGGAAGAGGTCAGCCAAGCCGTCCCGCTGGACCACTTCCGGCTGTTCGCCATCTACCTCAACGAGGACGAAGCGGCGAACCGTTCGCTGGTCGAGCGGGCGCGGGCCGCGGGTTACGGGGCAGTTGTGCTCACGGTGGATTCGCTCGGTCCCGGGGAGAGCGAGCGCTACCGGCAGATGGGCGCGCCCCGGTCCGCCCAGGCGGGGTTGGGCGACTTCGACCCTGCCCGGGGCGGGAAGGGCGAGTTCCTGAAGCTCAAACGGGACTTCTCGCCCGACGACGCCCGCCGGATGCGGGAGTGGTCCGGCCTGCCAGTGGCCGTCAAGGGCATCCTCCGCCCGGAGGACGCCGAACGCAGCCTGGCGGCGGGCGCGGCCGGGGTGGTGGTTTCAAACCACCGGGGGCCGCACGCTGGAGGGCGCACCAGCGGCGATTGACGTGCTCGGCGAGGTGGTGCAAGCCGTGGGCAAGCAGATTCCCGTGCTGTTCGACAGCGGGGTGCGCCGCGGTCACGACATCATCCGTGCCTTGGCACTCGGTGCCACGGCGGTGGGTATCGGTCGGCCCGTGCTCGATGCGCTGGCCGTCGGCGGCGCCGCCGGCGTCGAGGACCTCCTCGCCTGGTTGCAGCGGGATTTGGCCACGCAGATGTTGCAGGTGGGTGTCAGCCGGATCGCGGACCTCTCGCCGGACATTCTGCGCCGCTGGGAGTGACCCCGACCCGGACGGGGCGCGTCGGCCGGCGCCGGGG
The DNA here is from genome assembly GCA_964243185.1 of uncultured Chthoniobacterales bacterium. GTDB lineage: Bacteria > Verrucomicrobiota > Verrucomicrobiia > Chthoniobacterales > SZAS-18 > CAXTFX01. The sequence goes on along the minus strand of CAXTFX010000084.1, from coordinate 7,630 downwards.
CGACCGCCCACCACGTTGAACGGCGAAACGCGGACGTTTTGCAACAAACGGGCGGGGTTGCTTGAGGAGTGAAAGGGAGGTTTTCCGCGACCGCCCCGTCGCTAGATGAACGCGGCAGTTCCATGCGGGGCTGAAGCCCGCCCGGCGTCGGTCGTCAACCCAGCTTCAACCCTGCAAATCCATGAGCAGCGAACAATTGCCCGTCACCCGACGCACCGCCGTGGGCCTGCTGGGAGCCGTCGCGGCGGGGGCCTTTTCGCCGGGTGCGCTCGCCGCCCCCGCGGAACCTGCGGCCCCGCCACCCGGGGGCCACGGCACGGCGAACCCCTACTCCCCCGAGTCGGCACCCGCCGTCCGGTCGGCCGTTTACGACGTGCTGCGCCGCACCGGCATGACCACGATCTTCGGCAACCCGGGTTCCACCGAGATCCCGTTCCTCGGTGGGTTCCCGGGCGATTTCCGCTACGTCCTCGCCCTACAGGAAGCCTCCGCGGTGGCGATGGCGAACGGCTTCGCGCAGGCCAGCGGCCGGGCGGCGTTCGTCAATCTGCACTCCGCGGCTGGGGTGGGCAATGCGCTGGGCAACGTGTTCACGGCCTTTCGCAACCGCGCCCCGCTGGCCCGACTTCGTCATGCAGCAGTTGGCGGCGGTGATGTCGAAGGAGGTGATCGTGGTGGAGGAGGCTCCCTCCCACCGGCCAGCCATGCAGAAGAACCTCCCCATCCGGACGGCCCGGGGCTACTACACGATGGCCAGCGGCGGGCTGGGCTGGGGATTGCCGGCAGCCATGGGTATCGCGCTGGCGGAGCGCCGCCGCGTGATCTGCTTGGTCGGGGACGGGTCCATGATGTATTCCGTCCAGGCGCTCTGGACGGCGGCGCAGCACCAGTTGCCCGTCACCGTCGTCGTGCTGAACAATCATGGCTACGGGGCCATGCGGGATTTCAGCAAGGTGCTGCACGTCGGGGTGCCGCCGGGCATTGACCTGCCGGGGATTGACTTCAAGGCCCTCGCGCAATCCATGGGGGTGCCCGGCCAGACCGTTCCCAGAGCAGCGGACTTGAAACAAGCTCTCGCCAGCGGCTTGAAGGGAAACCTTCCCACACTCATCGAGGTGCCGGTGGACCCCGAAGCCGGTCAGATTTATTGACCATGGCTCCCGTTCCTGGGGAGAGCTTTTCCGTTCATGGCAGCCTCTGCCTCTGCTACTCCCCGAGTTGCCACGACTCTCGCCCAAGATCCGCCAACTAAAGTCTTACGGGATGGACCCCAAAGGCTGCCGGCAAAGGCCCAACTTCTCTGAAACACCAGCTTCAGAAGACTTAGGAGAAACAAAGGTCAAACTCACCGCTTCCCTGGCTAACCCGGTCAACCACCATGTCCATCCACGTCGCCGTCACCTGCCGGGTCCGCCACGGCCACGAGGCGGAGTTCCAGGCGGCGCTGCGGGACTTCCTGCAAACCTCGTTCAGCCACCAGAGCGTGCTCGGAGCCAGTATGTTAACGCCCCCGCCCGGCTCGGACCAGCGCGAGTATGGCATCCTGCGGACCTTCGCCAGCGAGGCGGAGCACGATGCCTTCTACGCCTCGGCGCTCTTTCAAGCCTGGGAGGAGCGCGCCCGGACGATGACGGAGGGCGAGATGGTGCGCCGCCGGCTCGACGGGCTGGAAGCCTGGTTCCGCTCCCCGCAGGGTCCGCCCCCGCGCTGGAAAATGGCCGTGGCGACCCTCCTCGGCGTGTATCCGACCAGCCTGCTGCTCAACGTGACAATCGGCCCGTGGACCCGCGGGTGGCCGCTGCCGCTCGGCGTGCTCGCCTTCGACGTCGCGATGGTCGCGCTGCTGACCTGGGCCGTCATGCCCCAAGTCACCCGTTTGTTGGGCGCCTGGTTGCGGCCTCAAAAGCGTCCCTCCGCCGCACCATGATGACCGCTCCCGCACCCGCCTCTACCCGGTTCGCTTGGGCGTGACTGACGGCCGCCGCCGCTGGCCTTGTCGTGCTTGCCCGGGGCCCGTGCCTGAGCTAGGTGGCCCCGGATCCCCCGCGCGAGGTGCCGGACGAGGTCAGTTTTCCCAGACAAGGATTGTCTGCCCCGGCGCCGGGTAGCACGGGGTTCAACGATCCGCAATACTACCTGAGTTTCGGCGGCGGGCCTGGTCGCGCGACCTCGGGGCTACCGGGGTGACCGTCAACGAGGTGCAGCCCGCCGTCGTCCAGCCCGAGCCTCAGCCCGCCAGCCGGGGAGATCTTCGAGGCCATGCGGCGTTACACCAGCGTGGGCCGGTTCGGAAAAACCGAGGAAGTCGCCCGCGGCGTCAGCTTCCTGGCCAGCCCGGAGTCGGGGTTAATCAACGGCGAGTGCCTGACCGTGGACGGAGGCCGGAGCGCATGACGGACGTCAAATCCCCCACCGCGGCTTGGCCGCCTGACCTCCACACAGAATGTGGGAGAACCGCGCAACCGGCACACGATCAAGCGGCTCTTATGAGCTTTTGAAGGTGGTCTGCGCCTGATCCACCCAGGGTTGGAAGAGCGCCGTCGGCCAGTTGGGGTCGTTGTCGGAGACGCGCTCCAAGCACTTCCATTGTCCGTCGCGCTTCTGGAACTTGTCGCGATACGTGCCGGTGGAGAGCACGCCCTGTTTGTCTTCCTTCCAGTTGACGATCCAGCGCCAAGTTACCGACGCGTCGTTCTCGCCCGCGCCTTCGATGACGAAGGTGCCTACGTCGTGGCGCATCTTGTGCAGCGGGAAGACGCTGTGGGCATAGTCATAGAGGTTCTTGAGTTCATCGGCCCCCGTGAAAGTCTGAGTCCGCAGATCGTGGAGGGTGAAGGTGCCTTCTGGCCAGTATAGTTCCACGTATTTCTGCGCGGACGCGCGGCTGGCGTCGTTGTCGATGCAGGCTTGGTGCAGGTGGAGTTGCTCGAAGATCTCGAAGCGGTCAGCCACGGTGAGTTTTTCGTCGGAGGTCGAGTTCATTGGTGGGTTGTTTGTTGGTGTGTGCGGTGGTCGAACGGTGCGTCAGTCGGTAGGAATTGGAGCCGGGCAGAACTGGTTCCGCGCGGGCCGTCAGGCGACCAGCAACACCACGCGCCCGAGGTGATGCCCCTCCAGGGCGGCCTGCGCTTGCATGGCCTCCGCGAGCGGGAAGGTGCGGTCCACCTGGACGTTGAACGTGCCGGCTTCAATCAAGGCGTTGAGACGGTCGAAGGTCTGCCGGTCCGGGGTGCCGTTGTAGCCAAGCGCCTCGACTCCGGACCCGCCTTTGGGCTCGGGTTGAACCCCGTTGGGGTAGGCCAGGCGCCCACCGGACCGGAGGGCGGCGGTGGCGACGTCAAGACCCGCTGCGTTGGTGGTTGCCAGGACAGCGTCGAGCCCCTGCGGGGCGAACCGCCGGATCGCGCCGGCCAGATCACCGCCCTTGCCGTCAACGACCTCGCCCGCGCCGGCCGCCCGGGCGAGCGCCACGCCGTCTTCCCCGGCGGCTACCGCTAATACCTGGACTCCGAGACGTTTGGCCAACTGCACTGCGAGGTGGCCGACGCTGCCCGTGCCGAAGACCAGCAACCGCTCGCCAGCCTGGAGCTTCAGCGCGGTGGTCAGGCCGTGCAACGCGGTCAGCCCCGGCACCGCCAAGGCGCCGGCCTGCTCGATGGGCAAACCTTTGGGCACCCGCGCGACCTGGTTGACCGGGAGGGCGACGTATTCGGCGTAAGACCCTCCCTTGGGGTTCAAGAACGAATACCCATACACCTGATCGCCCACCCGAAACCCCTGGACGCCGGTGCCGACTTTGGTCACCGTCCCCGCGCAATCCGCGCCCAGGATCAGCGGGAATTTCGCGGGCGCCACGGCGTCCATGACGCCCGAGCGCATCATCGCGTCCCACACGCCGACACCGGCGATTTCGACTTTAACGAGCACTTCGTTGTCGCCCAACTCGGGCAAGGGGAACTCCCGCAGTTGGAGCAGTTCTTTGCCGCCGTAACGGTCAATCGCAATGGCTTTCATTTTTCGGAGTCTCAGGAAGTGGCTTTTTGGTGATTTGATGTCTGGATTAACGGGTGCTCCGGTCAGGACGCGAAACCGGCGGCGGCACGCTCGGACAAGGAAAGGAAGCTTGAGCGAGAAGGGCTGCTAGGCGTTCTCACGGCCAACTTGGAACTTTGTGGCGTTGTCTAGACGCATGTCATCAAACCAGCGGCCAGCCATGTCCATTTGCTCATGGGGGTAGCCACGAGGACGGTGGTGTTTACTGTTCGCCCTGCTTTGGCTGGGTGGTGAAAGTGTAGAGGATGATCTTCCATTCACCGCCGGTGCGTTTGAGCACGAAGATCTCCCGGTTGAAGTCCAAGGTCTTCGAGCCATCTTCCAGGTGCAGTTCGGTCTGGCCCACCGGGTGGTGAGTGCGTACGATGGCGATGTTCTCTGCCGGCAGGTCCACCGCGTCATACTGGAAATCGGTGGTGAATTTTACCTTTTTGAACAGCGCCTCGTAGGGTCCGGCCATGTTATCCACGCCGATGACGGTGGTCTTCTCGTTCCACTCGGCCACGGCGTCCGGCGAGAAGAGGGGACGGATCACGGAAAAATCCGAACCGTTGAGTCCCTGCTGGTAGCGCTCGACCACGGCCTTCACCTGGCGTTGGGTTGCCGCCGTCGCCGCGTCCGCAGAGTAGCTGAACACGCCGGTCGGCCCGCCGTCTTTGCCGACTCCAGGTGACTCGGCGCGAGCGGAAGAAGGACAAAACACCGCAAGCGCGGCGGCGGTAATCAGTATGAGTTTGTTCATGGGCTGAGCAATAATGGGTGTTGGCTAGACGCAGGTTGCTTGGTAGGGCCACCTCAAAACTCGATCTCGCCACCAGCAGGATCGCTTTGATATTTGGCGGCGCCGCCCGAGCGGAAGGTGCTGCTGGTGCCCAGCGTGTCTTCCAGGTATTGCATGTAGGTCACTTGGCCGTTCTTCACCGTCGCCAGCACGCAGAAGGGCGAGGTGAATGTTTTACCTTGCGTCTTGGAAGTCAGGGTAAAGCTGCCGAAGATGGCCACGTTGTCGCCGTCACCGAGAATCTGTTGTGGCTCGAACTTTTCCACCGTCCAGAACCTGTGGACGGTTTGGAACGTGTTGAGGACGGCCGCTGGACCCGCCCCCCGGTGCATACCCGCAAAAGGCATGAGCTTTTGCAGGTTGGGATGGTCATAGGTCAACGACATATAGTCGGCGTCGGGAGCCACCAGCGCGTTAACCACTTCGGGGTCGGTCGCACCGGCGAGAAGCTCTTGGACGATCTGGATGTTGGTCTTTGACATCGGAACCTAAGGAGATGGCCGCCAGCAAGCGGCCGATGGTTACTTCAAGCATTCCGCCGCCAGTGTTGCAGAAGCAGGGACGTTTAGTTCGCCGGCGTGCAGAGGATAGATGGCGCGGTTCTCACCATGCCCGGGATTGCTGCGGGATCAGGCCCGCGACACGGTGCCGGAGTTAAACGCGATGTGCTTATACTGAAGGAAGTCGTCAATGGCGGACACCCCGTTCATGCGGCCCACCCCGCTCTGGTGGAAACCGCCTTCCTCCAGCTCGTCATACACAACGGCCCAATCGTTGATCCACACCGTGCCGGCGTCGAGTTCACGCGCCACCCGGAAGGGGCGATCCACGTCCCGCGTCCAGATGCCCGCCGCGAGGCCGTATTCGCTGTTGTTCGCCAGGTCGATGGCTTCGGCCTCGGTGTCGAACCGCATCATGACCAGCACCGGGCCGAACACCTCCTCCTGCACGATGGGCAAGCTCGGGTCGGTTGCCTCCAGGAGCGCCGGACGGTAGAAGGCCCCTTTGGCCAGCGGACCCTCCTTGATCAGCCCGCCGCGCACGAACGCCTGGCAACCCGCCGCGATCGCCTCCTCAACGGTCTTGTCGATGCGCGCGGCGTTCTTGCGGTCGATCACGGGTCCCATGTCGCTGGTGGGGTCGGCCGCCGGACCCACCTTCACCTTCTCTAACCGCCGAGCGAGCAGATCGCGGAAGCGGTCCGCCACCTTGTCTTGCACCAGCACGCGGCTGACCGTCATGCAGAACTGGCCGGCGAAGGTCGTCAGCGCCTTTTCGATCTTGGCGGCGGCGGCCTCCAGGTCAGCGTCCTCGAACACCAGCATCGGCGTCTTGCCGCCCAGTTCGAGGCCGAACTTCTTGAGGTTCGGCGCCCCCGCGGCAGAGATCGCGCGTCCCGTGGCCGTGCTGCCGGTAAAGGAGATGACGGGCACGTCGGGTGTTTCGATCAGGAACTTGGAACCTTCCGGGCCGCTCTCGCTGAAGACGTTGATTACTCCGCGCGGCAGGTCGGGCGCTTCGGAGAGAATCTCGCTGAAAAGCCGGTTGGTCTGCGCGGTGTTGCCCGGCAGCTTGATCACCGTGGTCGTGCCCGCGGCCAGCGCGGGCGCGAGCGAGCGGATCGTCAGGACGACCGGCGAGTTGAAGGGGGCGATGATCCCGGCGACGCCCGCCGCCGAGCGGATGACGTAGGAGAGATGCCCCGGTTTGACCTCGACGGCGCGGCCGTAGTCGGTCAGCACGGCCGCCGCCCAGTAGCGCAGCTTGGAGGGCACCATGTCCACCTCGAAGGTGGCCTCGGGCACGATCTTGCCGTTCTCGGTGGCGAGGACCCGGATGAGGTCCTCGCGCCGGGCCTCGAAGCGGTCGGCGAGCTGGTGGAGCACGCGGGAGCGCAGGTGGCGGTTGTCCTTCCAGTCGGTTTCCTTGAAGGCGCGCACAGCGGCAGCCACAGCCTTGACGGCTTCCTCTTTGCCACCGTCGGCGTAGGTGCCGACGACCTCGCTGGTGGCCGGGTCAATGCTGTCGGTGTGCTTGGCGGAATCGAGCCACTCGCCGTCAATCCAATGCAGGGCGGGCGAGCGCATCAACGAGTTGACGCCGTTGGTTGGGCTGGTGGTCTGGGTGTTCATAGATTTGGTTTGGGTTGGATGTTCAGCGGAGGGGCACGAAGGACGGTTCACCGCCAAACGCCGCGGTGGATCGTGCGGTTATCTCAAGCGCTTCCTCCGCCCATGTTGCAGGGAAACCGTCCGGGGAGGGGTGCGGCCACATGGACACGTCGGCGCTTTTCCAGGGCGATTCCGTGCCTCCAGCAGCCGGGAGGCGACGCTTCCTGCAACATCGCCGCGCGAAATCCTTGAGGTAGCAACGAGTCAATCCGGTAGCCCCCGGAAGACGGCTCATCTATCGATGACAACCCCATCCGTGAGGAAAAGCACTCGTCCGTTGGCGTTGGTGACGGGCGCTTCCAGTGGCATCGGGGCCGAGTTGGCGCGCGAGTTAGCCCGCGACGGCCACGATCTCGTGCTCGTCGCCCGGCGCGAGGCTCCCATGCTCGACCTGTCCGAGGAACTGGCTACCTACCAGATTGATGTTTCGGTCGTTGCTACCAACCTCAGCGTCATCGACGCCCCTTCTCGCCTGACCTGCGAACTGGCTCGGCGAGGACTGAGCGAGGTGGACGTGCTCGTCAACAACGCGGGCTTCGGCGACTACACCGACTTTGCCCGCGCCGAGCCGACCAAGCTGGCCGAGATGATCCAGCTCAACGTCGCCGCGTTGACAGCGCTGACC
>CAXTFX010000083.1:0-12710 GCA_964243185.1 uncultured Chthoniobacterales bacterium | reverse complement strand
CCCATGAACCTCCCCCGCCTGCCCATCCCCGGCCGTTTGAACCTGCTCATCGCCGCGGCGCAGACCGCCGCGATGCTGGGGATCTTTTACGCCGCCGGCCGGGTCCCGTCGCCGTGGGCGGTGGCGGGGTTGAGCGTCCTCTACGCGCTCGTGATGAACTCCGCCTACGCTCTGCTCCACGAGGCGGAGCACGGGCTGCTGCACCCGGACCGGCGGGTCAACGAGGCCGTGGGCGTCGGGCTGGCGTTGTTCTTCCCGGCGCCGTTCCACCTGCTGCGCCAGGGTCACCTGGGGCACCACCAGCGCAACCGGTCGGACGACGAGGCGTTCGACTTCTACTTCGAGGGCGAGAGCCGGGCGTGGAAGTTCGTCCAGCTCTACGGCATCCTCACCGGGTTGTTCTGGGTCGTCATCCTGCTGGGCAACGTCGTCGCGCTGGTGGCCCCGGCGCTGCTCAAGCCGAAGGTCGAGGTGCGCTTCGACCGCTCCATCGCGGCGTTCTTCCGCTCGGTGAACCCGCGCTTTCACCGGGTCGTCCAGGCGGAGGCGGCGCTGGCGTGCGCGCTGCACGGCGGGTTGTTCCTGGGGGCGTGGGGGGTCCCGTGCTGGCGCTGGGCGGCCGTGCTAGGCGGCTTCGGGTTGCTGTGGTCGGCCCTGCAATACGTGCACCACTACGGCACGGCGCGCGACGTGCGGCACGGGGCGCGCAACCTGCGGACGTGGGCGTGGGTGGACCTGCTCTGGCTCAACCACAACTGGCACCTCAACCACCACCTGAGCCCGACGGTGCCCTGGGTTTACCTGCCGCACCTGCACGCGGGCGAGGAGTTCGCCCGCGGCGGCCTGCTGCGGGCATATCTGCGGATGTGGCGCGGCCCGCGGCGGGGGACGGAGCGGGTGCGTAACCTCTACGAAGGCGAGATCATCCGCTGAACGGACGCGAGCAGGCCGGGAACGTCCACCCCGGCGAGGTAATGGTCGGCGCCCCACACGGGCAGGATCGTCCCCGGCCAGCGCACGGCGTCGCCGAGGAGGATGCCCCCGCCGTCGTTCGGCCCGAGCGGGGCCAGCCGCCGGTAGCCCCGCCGGGCGCGCCGGGTGGATAGGTGGCGGGCCAGCGGGAAGCCGAGCACGTGAACCACCGGCACGAGGGTGGCCCGCGGCCCCGGGGGAACGGCCGCCGCCGGGTGGCCGCGGGCGAGCTCGTCAAACGTTTCCCGCCGGTAGCCGTGCCACCACAGGAACGCGCGCACCCACGCCATCGCCAGCGGCCGGGCGCGCAGGTAATCCACCAGCGCCGTCCCCCCTAGCAGGCCGGAGACGTTGGCCCAGGCCAACACCCGCCCGCCGCCGAACGCCGCCCCCGCGTCGGGCCGCGCCAAGGCCGCCGCCACGTCCACCGCCCCCTTGCTCAGGGCCACGAGCACGAGTCCCCCGTCCCCCGCCGGACGCGCCCGGAGCCAGCGACAGATCGTTTCCCCGTTCTCCGCCGCGGACCCGAAGCTACGCACCGGCACGCGCTCGACCCGCTGATCGGCGGGCGCAGAGGCCCGCAGCGCGCGCCCGTCCGCGCCGGTGGCGGGATATTCGCGGTAGAAGGCTCCCGGCACGACGGCCAACGGCGGGAACGACGCGGCCTGAGTCGGCGACCACGTCCGCCGGAGGGCCGGCCCGTGCTCCGGGGAGCGGGCCAGCCGGTCGAAGAGCAACGCCGTGGCGAAGTCCAAACCCCGGGTCCGCGCGATGCCCCCGAGGGTGTCCGCGTCCAGTTCCCGCCAGTCCGGCCAACGCGGTTGCGCCGCCGCGTGGACCAGCAGGGCACGGTCCGCCGCGTCGGCGTTCGGCGGAAACTGCGGTCCCGTGCTCACTCTCACTCAACGCCGGAACGACTGCCCGCGGCCCGCGCGGCCGACCAGGAAACCGACCAGCAGCCCGCCCACGCCCGCGATGCCCCCGGCGATCCCGGCCGTCCAGGCGCGCGCCTGCACCAGCACGGGGTTGTCGAACACGTTGGTGGACACGTGGAACGCCGCCAGTTGCCAGCGGCCGTCGAGCCGGGTCAGCGTCGCCGTCCAGCGGCAGGGCAGGGTGAGTTTCTTGCCGCCCTTCAGGACGAACGTCTCGTCCATGCTGCCCAACGCCGTGGCCACCTGCCCGTTCCCGTAGAGGCTGGCCAAGCGGTCCACCTCCAGGCGGTCCACCCGGGCGCTCTGGACGGGGCCGGCGGTCATCTCGTCAAAGAACCGGCGCACCCCGGCCGGCGTGCGCGAGACGGCCGCGTTCTGCCAGGTGGACACGAACTCCGGGGCCAGTTGGCGCAGGAACCCGTCGAGGTCCGTGCGGTTGAAGCTGGCGACCATCGCGTCGCGCAACGTTCGCAGCTCCGCGTGCGCCGGGTCCTCCGGCGCCGGGGCGGACTGCGCGCGGGCGACCCCGGCGGGCAGGAGCAAGGCGAACGTGGCGAGGAGGGCGAGCGGTTTCATGGCGGAAAACATTCAGCGGGTGGCTGGCGGCCCCGGCCGGGGCGGCGGGACGCGGCCTCCGATGCTCCCCCCGCCGGGCACTTCTGCCAACCACCGAAAATAGCCCACCAGCAGCGCGTCCGCCCCCGGCAGCAGCCGCCCCGGCCGGTAGCGCACGCCCGCCAGCCGCTCGGCGTCGGCCTGGAGGAACGCCCGGATGCCCGCCCGGCGCGCCGCCAGGTGCAGCCGGTCCGCCCACGGCCCGAGCCGGCTCTTCTTCACGAACGCCAGCAGCCGCACGCGCACCCCGGCCCCGCCCGGCCCGAGCGCCTCCGTCACGACCAGCCCGCGCGTCTTCGTCCGACGGAACGTGGCCGTGGCCAGCAGGAAATTGCCGCCCCAGTCCGTGATGGACAACTCCACCTCCGGCCCGGCCAGCCAGCGCGTGAGCCGGTCGCGCAGGTCGTCCCCCGCCACGGCGAACGTGGCCGCCGCCCGCCGGGCGCCGGGCGCGGGCTGGTCCACCCGCGGCGCCCCGAGCAGCCGGCGGTCGTGCGCGGCGCGGAAGTGTTGCAGGTCAAACGCGTTTGCCCCGACCATCCACCACGGGCAATCCAGGACGATCTCCGCCGGCGCGCTCCCGGCCAGCTCCCCCGGCGCGACGTCGTCGTAGAACGGCAGCGGGAACCGCGGCTCCCGGCCGTTGAAGACGAACACCTGCCCGTGCCGCTCCTCGGCGGGAAACACCGCCTGCCGCGCGAACGCCGGCGGCGCGTCCCCGGCCGGGATGTGCGCGCAACGGCCGTCCTCCGCCGCGAACCGCCAGTGGTGGTAGGGGCACTGCAACGTTTCCCTGACCACGCACCCGCCTCCTAAGTCCGTGCCGAAGTGGGAGCACCGTGCGTCCAGCGCCGCCAGCCGCCCGGCGCCCGCCGTGCGGAACGCGACCACGCGCCGGCCGAAGACCTCCCGCGACACCGGCCCCCGCCGCACCGCCGCGGCCGGGGCGAAGTAGTGCCAGGATGCCGGGTAATCCGGGAACGCCGACGCCGGCGGGGCGGCGATCTCTGCGGCGGGTCGCGTCACGCCCGGACGTTAACCCAACCGCTCCCGCCATTCCCGATACGCGACGGGCGAAATCTCCGAGGGCTTGATCTCGGAGCGTCCGCCCCAGAAGACGTTCGTGTAGCTCACCGGCATCCCGACGGCGGCGAGGTGCGCGTCAATCGCCGCCTTGTGCTCTAGCAGCCGCGCCTTGTCCGTCCCGTGCGCCACGGCCATGATGTTCACCCCGCCGAACTCCGGGCCGGCTTCCCGCCAGTAGCAGTGCGTCAGGATCAGGTGCCGGCCGACCTCCGCCCCGGCTTCGATCTCCCGGCCGGGCGGCACGGCCCAGTGGAACAGGCCGTTGAAGCGCGTCACCCGCACCCCGCCGGCGCTGGGTTTGACGTGTTCCAGGAAGGTGGAGAACCGGCCCACGAGCTTGCGGGCCTGGAGGGACTCGGCCACGGCGCAGAACGTTTCCAAACTCACGCCGGCTTCCTGGGCGCGTTCGGGCCAGGGGCCGTCGGCGGTGATCTCCTCCGGGGCCAGGTCGCGTTTGAGGACCAGGAGCACGGCCCACTCGGGCTCGGTTAACGTCACCGGGCCGACGCGGGTCATCTCCGCGGGGCGGTCGGCGCGCTCGCCGGGGGCGAGGGTCTTGCGGCGGACGTGGCCGACGCCGAGGGCGAAGATGCCCTTGGCCGGCATCAGCCGGAAACGTTCGGCCCCGATGACCGGGATCAACCGCTGGCAATGTTGCGCCAGCCCGCCGCAGCCCTGGGGGACTTTCAGCGTGGTCCACAGCCGGTATTCCGACCCGGCGTTGCCCGCGTCGGTCGAGCGCAGGACGACGTGCCCGCTGAAGGGGTCCTCCCGGAACAGGTAGTCAAAGGCCGCGTCCAACCGGTCCGCGGGCACCTTCCAGGCCACCAGGGCGCCCTCGGCGAGATTCGTCGCCAGGAGCGTCTGCCGGACCCGGCGCACGGTGCCCGCCTCCAGCATGGCGCGGATGCGCGCCAGGACGACGGGCAGCTCCACCCCGCAGCGCGCCGCGATCTCGCGGAACGGCGCCCGCACGAACCCGGCGATGCGGTCCTCGCTGACGGCCAGGATGCGGGCGTTCACCGGGTCGAGGTGCTCCGTGGGGAGGGGGTGAGGGGCGACGGGTGACGGGGGATTGGCGGCCGGAGCGAGGGTTTCCATCGGGGCGAGACAGGGTGGGAACCATGCACCGGACGGGCCGCGCACTCACGCGGTAGTTTCGTTTCCCGGACCGCCGGAAGCCCCGGCACCCGCGAATCCTCGGCGCACCCTTCACCAACCACCCGTCCCATGCCCACCGACCCCGTTCCCGCCCCCGCCGACGACTCGTCCACCGACCCCGTGGACATCACCGACGGCGTGTCCATGACCCCCGCCGCGCACGAGGCCACCGCGCAGGTGGAGGCCGCCGGGCAGGCCGCGCCCGTCGCCCCGCCGGAGGACGACTCCCCGGCGACCGATTTCATCGGGACGCGCCGGCTGACGGACGACGACACGGGCAGCAAGATGACGATGGCCTGAAAGAACGCTGGAGAGAGGCCCTTGCCTCCCTGGGTTTGCCTTTCACCGCCTGCCCCCCGGGCCAACCGGCGAACAAGGAACGAGCTAGGGCGCAAAAGGGCGCCGCCGGCGGCGGGGAGGGCGCCCGAAGGCAGCGTCCGGGAGGCAAGGGCCTGCCTCCCTCCAGCGTAGCCGCCGTGCTCCCACCCACCTTCCCGGCTTGGCAAAGCGTGGGGGCCGCCCTACGATGCCGGCCTTGCCCCTGGACCCGTTGCGTCCGCCTTATGATCGAACTCGAAATTTACGCCCCCGGCGTCCGCGAAACGGACAAGATCATGGAACTCGATCACGCCCTGTCCGCCGTGGCCGGGCTGCGTTTCAAGGTCGATAGCAACCACGACATCGTTTACATGGAGTTCGAGGAGCCCCCGGCGATGACCAGCGCGGAGGTTCGCAACGTGTTCGTGCGCCTCGGCTTGTCCCCCCGCTTCGTCGGCGCCGTCTCCGCGGAGCTGCGCCCGAAGGCCAAGACGCAGCGGCTGCGCGTCATTTAACCCCCACCGGCGACCGATGCTCGGAGCCATCCGTGCGCTGGGTCGGGCGACCCTGGCGCTGCTGTTCTACCTCGGCGGCGTCACGCTGCTGGCGGTGGACGCCCTGGCGGCCACGTTCCGGGCGCCGGTGCGCTGGCGGCTCGTGCTCGGGCAGGTGTTCGAGCTCGGCTACCGCTCCCAGCCCGTGGTCATCCTGACGGGGGCGTTCACGGGGGCGGTGTTCGCCGCGCAGACGTTCTTCCAGTTCAAGAACCTCGGCATGGAGAGCGCCGTCGGCGCGCTGGTGTCCGTGTCCATGTGCCGGGAGCTCGGCCCCGTCCTGACGGGGCTGATGCTCGCCGGCCGGGTGGGCGCCTCCATCGCGGCGGAGATCGGCACGATGAAGGTCACGGAGCAGATTGACGCCCTGCGCGCGCTGGCCGTCTATCCGGTGGATTACCTCGTCGTGCCCCGCACCCTGGCGATGATCGTGGCCGTGCCGCTGCTGGCGGCGGAGAGCATGGGCTTCGGCATCGGGGCGGGCTACGTCGTCGGGGTGGACGTGCTCGGCATCCAGGGGCCGTATTACCTGCAAAACATGATCACGTTCACCAAGGCCCGGGACGTGGGGTTGGGAACGTTCAAGGGCTTGGTGTTCGGCCTGTTGATCGTGATGGTGTCCTGTTACGAGGGCCTGAACGCCCGCTCCGGCGCCGTCGGCGTGGGCCGGGCGACGACGGAGGCGGTGGTGATCTCCTCGCTGGCCATTCTCATCGCCAATTTCTTCCTGACGATGTTCCTGAACATTTTCTTCCCGGCAGGGGTCGGCTAACGGCGGCTTGGACCGGACCGGTTTTGCGCCCCGGAGGTCGTCCCTCCGGGGCGTTCACGGGTTCAGGTCCGGGCCGGACCGAGGCGCCCGCCGACGCGAGGCGGGTCGCTACGGTGCCGGGGCCAGCGCTTCCAGGGGGACGGAGTTGCCCATCGCCTGGAAGCCGGCGCGGTTGGGGTGCAGGAAGTCGGTGGCAACCCCGGTGGTGCTGTTGGGCAGGAAGGGGGCGCGCAGGGTGCCCGTCGCGCTGTCAATGGTCGCCGCGTCCATGTCCGCGACGTCGTCGAAGGAGCCCGGGGTGCGGATGAAATCGTTCAGGGCGCGGCGTTTGGCGTCCGTTGCGGCGGTGCCGTAGTCGGCGAACGGCGTTCGCAAAGCGGAGACCACCGTGGCGCCGATCACCTTGACCCCGCGGGCGCGGAGCCGGCCAACACCCTCCTGAAAGCCAGCGACCACGTCACCGACCGTGGCGGGGGTGACGCCGAGGTCGTTGATGCCCTCCAGCCAGATGACGGAGGCCAGTCCCTGTAGGCCGAGCACGTCCCGGTCCAGCCGGTCCAGCGCGAAGGGGCCGCCGTTGATCGTCAGCCCGTCCGCCCGCGGGGAGCGGGTGACGCTGTTGCCGCCAATCGCCTCCGTGACCACGGCCACCCGGTTGCCGTAAACGGCGTGCAGGCGCCGGGAGAGCACGTCCGGCCAGCGGTCCGCCTCGTTCAAGGTCGAGAAGAAGCCGTCGGTGATGGAGTCCCCGAAGGCGCAGACCACGAAGGCGTCCAACGGGGCGCGGACCTCCACCGCGTCCAGGAAGAACCAGGAGGTGGTGGAATAAGGGAAGGCGTCCTCGGTGGCATCCTCGGTGTGGTCGCCCGAGCCGGGGGCGGAGAGGTAGGAGGTGAAAAAGGAGGCCACGTGATAGGTCATCGGCCCGGTGGGACCGGCGGCGTGGATGCTCACGGCGAGGTTGCGGCTGGCCGTCACGGGGTCGCCCACGAAGGTCGGCAGCTTGAAGGCGTCACTGTAAACTTCCTGGCCCACGGGAATGGTGACGCTGGCCTGGCCGCCGTTAAAAGCTACCGGCCGGTTGGTGCCGGGCAGCAGGTTGCCGCCGACAGCCTGGATGCCGACCCGCACGCGGTTGAGCGTGAGCGGTTGCGTGCCGAGGTTGTTGGAGAAGCGCAGGCGCAGCTTGTTGCTCCAGAGGTCCGGCTTGACGATGAGCCGGAAGGTCTGGTCCACGGCCCCCTCGGTGGCGCCGTTGGGCAGGGCGAAACTCAGGTCGGGCTGGGCGACGCTGAAGCCGTTGGGGTAAGGGCCCTGGGGCGAGGTAGTCCATGAGCTAACCCATTTGCGGCCTTGCGCCCACGCTCCGGGTGTGAGCAGCAGGGAAACGCAGAGCGCCAGCAACAGGGCGGCCGGGGATTGCCACGGTCGGATGGCGCGGGCGGCGGTGGGACGGGGGGAAGGTGCCCGTTGGCCGGGCACGGCGAGGGTGTTCATGTGGGGGGGATGGGAGGAACTCGCCGGTGGGTTGCCAACGACAGGCTCGGTCTCCGCCCTCGGGGGCGGGAACACGCCTGACCGTTCGGTCGTCTCCGGGACGAGTGCGCCGGCGACGACTCCCGAAACTACTTAGCGGCCTGCGGCTTGTCGAGACGCAAGTTCACGCGGGGCCCCGGGCGACGCCGGCCTGGCCGGAGCTGACCGGCGTGCGCGCATCCCCCCCGAGGGCGGCGGCCGCAAGACGGCACCGCCGGGGCGATTCGGTAGTGTCTCAGTTTGGGAGAACGGCGGGTAGGGCGGCTCATCCCTAAGCCGCCGCGGGGCAGCGTGTCGAAACCGAGAACGGCGGCGGGCTAGGGATAACCCGCGGGACCCTCGCCGCCGCGGATCTCAAAATGAGACACCGCCGGCGATTTCGTGAGGGTGACAGCTAGCTTCAGGCAGGGCAGGATGGGGATGAAAATGTTTGGGGAGGCCAACCCGAATCCGCTCATCTCCCGCCCGCCCGATCGCTCGTAACCCCGAGATCGTTTGTCGGAGGGCGCGGGTCCGTCCCGCCGCCCGTTGCGTCCCGCCATGCTCGAAGTCCGCAACCTCACCAAGACCATCGGCCCGCAGGAGATCCTCCGCGGGGTGAACCTGTCCGTTGCCGCCGGGGAGACCCTGGTCGTCATCGGGCGGTCCGGCGGGGGTAAGAGCGTCATGCTCAAGCACCTCATCGGGCTGCTGCGACCGACCTCCGGGGAAATCTTCGTGGAAGGCCAGAACATCGTCGCCCTGTCCGAGCGGCGCTTGGGGGCCGTGCGCCGGAAGGTCGGCATCCTGTTCCAGAACGGGGCGCTGTTCGACTCGATGACGGTGGCCGACAACGTGGCCTTCCCCCTGCGCGAGTCCGGTTTGCGCGATCCCGGCGAACTGCGTCGGCAGGTGGACGAGGCCCTGGCGGTGGTCGAGCTCGGCGGCCACGGCCACAAGATGCCCGACTCCATCTCCGGCGGGATGCGTAAGCGCGTGGCCCTGGCGCGGGCCATCGTCACCCAGCCGCGGTGCATCCTCTACGACGAGCCCACGGCGGGGCTGGACCCGGTGGTCAGCGACAGCATTGACCGGCTCATCCGCCGCCTGCAAAAGCGGTTCGGCGTGACCTCCATCGTCGTCACCCACGACATGAAGAGCGCCTTCCAGATCGCCGACCGCATCGCGTATCTGAAGGCCGGCCGCATCGTGTTCGACGGCACCCCGGAACAATTGCGCGCCAGCCCGGACCCGGATTTGCAGGACTTCATCGCGGGCAGGAGTCCGGCCGCCGCTCTGGCGGCCGACGAGAATGAGGAGCTGACCGCGTAGCGGCGAGTTGGGAAAATTCCAAATCCCAAGCACCAAATCTCAAAGAATCAGAACTAAAATCTTGAAGGGGCAAATGGGTGGAAAAGGGGAGTCCGCCTTTTTAGATTTTGAGGGTTTCCAGGCGTTTCTGCCTTTCTTTGGAATGTGGTGCTTGGGATCTGGAATTTTCCGCTGCCGGCGGATTCAGCTTCGTAAAATTAAACCACACGAACGGGTCCCGCCGCAGCGCCGCCTCGACGTGCCCCAGCACCCCCTGGAAGTGCGCCCGCGCCGCGGCGAAGTTCCCCGCCCGCGTCGTCGCCGGGTCCGGGCGGAAGATCGGCGGCACCGACACCAGCGAGGCCGCCGGGTCCGCCGGGTCCGGCACGGCGAAGGCGAACACCACCGGCAGACCGTGCATGACGGAGAGGTGGTAAATGGTGAACGGGAACTGCCGCCGCGCGCCGAGGAAGCTGAACGCCTCCAGCTTGGCCGTGTGTTCCGGCCGGTCGCACTGGAGGGCCAGGGAACGGCCGGCGCGCAGGGCGTCGTTCATCGCCCACACCCGCTCGCTCCAGTCGTTGACCCAGAGATACGACACGCTCCCGGCGTAGCGGGCGGCCAGCCGCTCGGTGTCCGCCGAGTTGCCGACCCGGCGCCGGACCATGTGGACGTGCGCGCCGAGGTCGCCCAGGAAGTAACCCAGCAGGTCCGAGTGCCCCAGGTGCATCGTCCCGTAGAGCGCCGGCTCCCCGCGGGCGGCGATGGCGCGCAACTCGGCGTCGTCCTCCCCCGGCGCGAGGGCCAGCCGGGGAGCCTGGCCGTGGGCGATGGACAGGCGCAGGAACAGGTATTGAGAAAAGGCGTGGAAATGCCGCCAGACCTCCCGCCACGTCGGCGCCCGGCCGAGCGCGGCGCGCAGGTAGGCGCGGGAGTGTCGGCGCTGGGAGGGCAGCGTCGCCATCGCGATCCCGGCGCCGACCTGCAAGCCAACGCGGTTGAACCACCGGGGCATCCGCCGCCGCGAGAACCCGATGAGCGCGTAACCGTTCGCCGGGCCGGGGTTGCGCTCACCCGCCGCCCGGCGCCGGCCCCGCCACCAACCTACCGCGAAGCCGACCGGCACCGCGCCCAGGACGAACAGGGCGCCCAACAACGTTCCCAGGTCGGCGTGCATATCGGGGGTGGTCAGAACGACGGCGGCGACCGTAGCCAAAAAGTCATTCCCACGCCAGCGTCAACTCCCCGGCTCCCCCGCCCGGCGCCGTCCAGCGCCGGGGGCGCCGCTCCCGCACGGCCTCGAACAACGCCCGCAGGTCGCCCGCCGGCGCCCCGCCGCCCTCGCCGGGCGTCCAGGCGATCTCCCCGAGCGTCGCCCCCGCGGGGTCGCCTGGTCCCGCCAACTCCAGGGCGAAGGCGAACGCCACCGGCGAGCAGGCGCCGATGTCGCCCAGCCACGTCCCGAGCTCCTCCCCGCCGCACAGGAACACCCGCGGCCCCGGCGAGAGCAGCGCCGTCGCCAACGCCTGCGCGCCGACGCCCTCCTGGCCGGCCATCGGGGTCAGCTCGCGCACGGGCAAGAGGCGGTTGATGAGCACCTGCTCGACGGCGCTCGGGTGGATGGAAGTTTGGAAAAACAACGGGCTGGCCGCGGGAAAACTCCCCAGGTAACGCTCGGTCGTCAGCGCCTCGGCGAAGGTCGTCGCATACACCACGGCGTCCTCCGGCCCCGGCGTGAAGTCCCGCAGCACGTGCCCCAGCAGCAGCCCCAGCCGCGTCATGCGCCGGGCGGCATTCGGCGAAAACCCCGCGGCCCACGCCCGCGCCTGCTCCGGGGAGACTTCGGTGAACGGCCCCTCCGCCGAAGCGCGGACGATGCGGCGGCTCAACGAGATCGTCTCAGTCATGCCCCAGCAGCATCGCGTAATGGGCTCCGCCGAAGGCGAACGAATTGAGCACCACGCCGTTAAACCCGTTCAGCGAGAATGGTTCTGTCGCCACCTCCGGCGCGTAGCAGGGCAGGCCCGCAGCGCCGATGGTCCCCGGCGCGCGGCCCCGGCGGACGAACTCGCAGACCAGCGCCAACTCGATCAGCCCGCAGCTTCCCAGGGTGTGCCCCAGGGCGCCCTTGAGCCCGACCAGCGGCGCGCCAGGGAAGTGCCCGGCCATGTGCCGCGCCTCCAGTTGCCCGGCCTCGATGGTGCCCGTGCCGTGGCCTTTGACCCACACCCGCCGCCCGCCGGCCGTGCGCGCCGCCGCGGCCATACGCGCGCCGAGGTCGTCCATGCCGACGCCTTCCGGGTGGTTGCCCGTGAAGTGGTAAAGCTCGTTGTTACCCGCCTGCGCCAGGAGCGAAAACTCCGCCGGTCCGTCCGCCGGCCCGACTACGGCGAAGCCGGCGCCATCCCCTAGCCCAATGGCGCCGAAGGGCCGGTCGGCATACGGGGCCGGCATTTCGGACAGAAGGATTTTCAGCGCGTGAAAACCGGCCGTGACGAACGGGCTCAGGAAGTCGTAGGAAACCACCAGGGCCTCGTCTGCCAGTCCGGCCGTGACCCGGCGCCCGGCGTAGAGCAGTCCGAGGTTGCTCGACACGCAGGCGTGGGAGAAATGGGCCACGTCCGGCCCCCAGCCGAAGTGCTCCCGCAGCCGGGCCGTGAGCGCGTGGGGCGTCAGGAAATCGCGGCGCCGCTCGTCGTGATCCTGCGAGTAGGCCAGGAGCTCGCCGATGCCGAAGTTGCTGGAGGTAATGAACACCGGGAAACGCGCCGTCCCCCACGGCCGGTCCGGCACCCCGGCCAGAAAGTCGAGGAGGAACCGTTCCCAACGCGGCCGGCCCCCGGTTTTGGCCGCGTCCGCGCTCCAGTCGTTGACCAGGGCCAGCGGCACGGGGTCCCCGCCGCCCTCCCCGCGCACCGGTTGGAGCGACAGCGCGCGCTCCCCGCGCAGGAGGGCATCCGCCGTCCCCGCGGCGTCCCCCAGCGTCGTGCGACAAGCCGCGGCGCGCAGGGAAATGGGGAGGTCGGGAGCGGCCGGGTGCATCAGGACGGATAACGTGCGGGCACGGTGACGGAAACGCAACGCTCCGGGAGGTCCGCTGGATTCTGTCCGCAGATTACGCGGATTATCGCAGATTTTTTAGGAGGGTTCGGAATGGCGGTAATGCGGTCCGCCGCTTCTCGCCGCCAAAAAATAATCCGCGGATATCTGCGTAATCCGCGGATGAGCCCAGCCCCCCGCCTACGCCCCCGGCGCGCTTCGGATGAACTCCGCCAGCGTCGTCACGCTCTGGAACGCCTGCCGGGCGACCTCGCTGTTGGCGATCTTGACCCCGTATTCCTTCTCGACGTTGAGCGTTAGCTCCAAGGCGTCAATGGAATCCAGCCCCAGCCCGGTTTTGAACAGCGGCGTGTCGTCGCCGATGTCCGCCGGGGTGATGTCCAGCAGGTTGAGCCGCTCGACGATGAGCGT
>CAXTFX010000082.1:0-12721 GCA_964243185.1 uncultured Chthoniobacterales bacterium | reverse complement strand
GGAGCGGTCACGCCGGCTACATCCACGAGGTCCTGCGGGATGAATACCTGAAGGACCACCCCAACCCGAAGGCCGCGGAATACTACCTCTGCGGGCCGCCGATGATGGTCAAAGCCATCACCAAGATGCTCGGCGAGATGGGCGTTCCCGCCCGCCAGATCGCCTACGACGAGTTCTGACCCGGGATGGCGCGGCCCGCCCCGACCCTGACGCGATGACAACGGTGACCAACCCCTTCCCCTCGACCGGCGACGCGGTTTCGCGCCTCGGCTTCGGCGCCTTCGGCCTGGGCGGAGTTTTCGGGGCCTTCGACCGGACCGAGGCCATTGACGCCATGCACGCCCTGTGGGGTGCGGGCGTGAACGTGATTGACACCGCCCGGCACTACGGCGAGTCGGAGGTGATCATCGCCGAAGCGCTACGGAACTGGCACGGTCCGAGACCCTTCATCGCCACGAAGGCCGAGGCCGTCGGACCGCTGGAACAGTGGGCGATCCCCCAGCCGGTGGAGCTTTGTTTCCCCCGGGGACACATCACGCGGGAGGCGGAAACCTCGTTGCGCACCCTCGGGGTCGAGACCCTGGACCTCCTGCAAATGCACCTCTACTGGCCGACCTGGGGCCAGGAAGGCTACTGGCTGGACGAACTCGAAACCTTGCTCGTCGCTGGTAAGGTCCGCGCCATCGGTGTGTCGTTGCCCGACCAGCGGCACGACGTCGGCCTGCCCCTGGTGTTAGGCGGACGCATCCACGCGGTGCAAACCGTCTTCAACCTGTGGGACCCCACGCCGCTCGATTGCTTCATCCCGCTGTGCGCCCAACACCGGGTCGCCGTGCTCGCCCGGTGCGTCCTGGACGAGGGCGGGCTGACCGGCACCCTGACGATGGACACGGAGTTCGGCCCCGGGGACTTCCGCGCCCGCTACTTCGACGGCGGCCCGCGGAGCGTTTACCTCGAACGGGTGGACCGGCTGCGCGCCTTCGTGCCCGCTCATGCCGGCAGCCTCGCGACCCTGGCGATCAAGTTCGTCCTGAAAGACCCCGGGGTGACCACGGCCCTCGTGTCCATGCACGTGAAACGGTTCGCCGAGGAAAACCTGCGCGCCCTCGGGGAACCCCCGCTCGGTGACGAGATTTTCGAGGAGATCCGCCGACACCACCGCTGGATCAGGAACTTCTACCACGCCAAGGTGCTATGAGTTCCTCCCCGACAACCCCCGTGCGTTGGGCCGAACTGCGGCCGGACGATTTCTTCGCCCGGCGCGTGGCCTGTCCGGTCGTTTACCTGCCCCTCGGCTTGTGCGAGCCGCACGGCCACGTCGCGCCGCTCGGGCTGGACCTGATCAAGGCGGAATATTACTGCGAGGAGGCCGCCCGGCGTTTCGGCGGCATCGTCGCCCCCGCGCAGGGCTACCACATCCACGAGTGCGGGTTTCACGCACCCTGGCTCGTGGAGGTGGTGGGCGAGGAGGACCCCCTGCTCGGAGCAATCCCGCCGCACGTGATGCTGCACCTGTTCCTCTACCAGTTGCGCGCCTTCGCGCTGGCCGGGTTCCAGGGCGTGATCGCCGTCAGCGGGCACTCCGGGGGGAGCCAGGAGGACCTGCGGCGGGTGGCGACGGCGTTTACCGAGCGGCTGGGGCTGCCGGTGATCCTCAAGACGGACTCCGAGTGGATCCCGCACCTCCACCCCGGTGACCACGCGGGCCGCTACGAGGTTTCCCAGTTGTTGGCCATCCGGCCGGACTTGGTGGACCTGACGTTGCTGCGCCGCGGTCAGGAACCCGGCTCCGGCGGGCGGCTGGCGTTGGGCGACGACGCCGGCGAGGCGACCGCGGGATACGGCCACGTGCTGAACGAAGCCATCATCGCGGTGTTGGGGAAAGCCGTCGCGGGCATGAGCCGGCAGCCGGCACCGACCGTGCCGCTTTCATCGCTGACCTACGAAGCCGTGGAGGAGATCTGGGAGGGCGTCCACGCCACGCTGCCGGATTGGAAGTCCGTGTCCCCGCATCCCGACCAGCCGACGGTGCCCCCGGGTTCCCGCTGGTATCCCTACAGCCAAGTGGCCGGGGCGCTCGGCCGGTCTGCGAGGCTCCGCGGATGACCCCCGCCACCCATCTTCCGAGGCCCACAACCATCGCTTCACCCACGCCCAAGAAACTTCCTCCCAACATGTCCCCCGCCACCGCCCAATTTCTGCACACCCCGTTCACACCGGGGATCGCCTGCACCCTTCCGTAACCACCCCAACCTACCCCCTAGAACATGCACCACCCCAGTCTCAAACTCGCCCTTCTCACCGTTGCCCTGACGTCCCTCGCCCCGTTCTCCGGCTCCGCCGCGGACAAGGCCACCGTCGGCGTGGCGATGCCCACCAAGTCATCCGCGCGCTGGATTGACGACGGCAACAACATTGTGAAGAGCCTCAAGGACAAAGGCTACCAGGCCGACCTGCAATACGCCGACGACGACATCCCCAACCAGCTCTCCCAGATCGAGAACATGATCACCAAGGGCGACAAGGTGCTCGTCATCGCCGCCATTGACGGCACGACCCTCTCCGACGCGCTGCAAAAGGCCGCCGGCTCCGGGGTCAAGGTGATCGCCTACGACCGGCTCATCCGCGGCTCGGCCAACGTGGATTACTACGCCACCTTCGACAACTTCCAGGTTGGCGTGCTCCAGGCCCAGAGCATCGAGAAGGAACTCGGGCTCAAGGAGGGCAAAGGCCCCTTCAACATCGAGCTCTTCGGCGGCTCGCCTGACGACAACAACTCTTACTTCTTCTACGACGGGGCCATGTCGGTGCTCCAGCCCTACATTGACAAGAAGAAGCTCGTCGTCCAGAGCGGCCAAACCGGCATGAAGACCGTGGGCACCCTGCGCTGGGACGGGGCCGTCGCCCAGGCCCGCATGGACAACATCCTCTCGGCCTACTACACGGGCAAGCGGTTGCACGCCGTGCTCTCGCCCTACGACGGGCTCTCCATCGGCGTCCTCTCGTCGCTCAAGGGCGTGGGCTACGGCAAGGCCGACCTGCCGATGCCGGTGGTGTCCGGCCAGGACGCGGAGGTCCCTTCCATGAAGAGCATCATCGCCGGCGAGCAGCGCTCGACCATCTTCAAGGACACCCGTGAGTTGGCCAAGGTCACCGTGGGCATGATCGACGCCGTGCTCAAAGGCGGCCAGCCGGAGATCAATAATACCACCACTTACAGCAATGGCGTCAAAGTGGTGCCTTCCTATACGCTCAAGCCCGTGCTGGTGGACAAGTCCAACTACAAGCAGGTGCTCGTGGACAGCGGCTACTACAAGGCCGAGCAGTTGCGGTAGGGAGCAACGACTCGTCACGACCGGCGGCCGAGCCTGGCGCCAGTCGCATGATCCCCTTGCGGGTCCCATTGGGTTTCCACGGGCTCCGCCCGCCCGTGGAAACCGACAGCTTCGGGAATGCCCCTTCCCGAATGTTTCCGCACCGCCGGCCAGTTCACCGGGGCACCTTGTCTCAGCGGGCATTCCACCTTTGTGCTCCTTCGACCAGCCGGCGGCTCCCGGGTTCCCGCGGCATCTCCACAGGCGGGTTGCCGGGGTGCTCGGCCCCCCGGCGGGGCAGCGTGCGTGACCAGCTCCGACGCATCACCCACACCGGCCCGGCACCCTTTCTCCACGACCGACAAACTCCCGTTCCCCCACGCCAGGGAAGTAGTTCCCCCAATATGCCCCCCGTCACCGCCCCACTCCCGCAGACCACCCCACGAAGCAGCCCGGTGAACCTGGCGCTTCCACGACGCTCCGGCGCGTGGCTGCGCCGCCTGCGCGGCCAGCGCGAGTCCGCCGTCTTCGGGATGCTGGTCCTCGTCGTGATCGTGCTCTCGGTGTTCAGCGAGTTCTTCCTCACCTCGCGGAACATCTCCAACGTCGGGCGGCAGATCTCGGTGGTGGGGATCGTGGCGCTGAGGCAGGCGCTGGTCATCATCTCGGGCGGGATTGACCTGTCCGTCGGCTCCACCATCGGGATCACGGCGGTCATCGCCGGGGCGGTCACGGCCCGGACGGGGTCGCCGCTGCTGGGCATCCTCGCCGCCGTCGCCGTGGGACTGTTGGTCGGGATAACCAACGGACTCCTCATCACCCGGGCGAAGATCAACCCGTTCATCACGACGCTGGGAACCTTGTCCATCGCCCGCGGGGCGGCCCTGCTCATCACCAACGGCTCGCCCATCCGCTACGATAACTGGGCGGCCTGGCTGGGCTCCGGAAAGGTGGGCGAGGTGCCCGTCCAGTTCATCCTGCTGGTGGCGCTCGCGGCGCTGACCTGGTTCTTCTCGGTGCGAACCCGGTGGGGGCGCAACGTTTACGCCGTCGGCGACAACGCCCGCGCCTCCCGGCTGGCGGGGGTGAACGTCAAGGCCACCCGGACGATGGTCTATGTCATCTGCGGAGGTTTGGCGGGTCTCGGGGGCGTGCTGCTGGCGGGGATGCTCAAGAACGCGAACCCGAGCCTGGGCCAGGGCTACGAGCTGGACGTGATCGCCGCCGTCATCCTCGGCGGGGCCGCCATGAGCGGCGGGCGCGGGTCTATCCCGGGCGTGGTGATCGGTGCCGCCCTCATGGGGCTGCTGCGCAACGCTTTCGTGCTCCTGAACGTGTCCGGCTACTGGCAGACCATCACCATCGGCCTCGTCGTGATCATCGCCGTCGGTGCCGACAGCCTGACGCGGCCCGGTGATGACGAGTAACCCGTTCTCCACCAGTAACCTAATTTTCACAAACAATCTCGTCAGGCAAACCCAAACACACCAACACAGAACCCCATGACACGTCCCCTCAAACCCCAAACTCTCACCGGCCTCGCCGCCGCGATGTTGTTCACCCTGTGCCAGACCTCGCGCCTCCCGGCGGCCGAGGTTCCCCTGCCGCCAGAAGCGAAAAAGTTCGACGCCTCCATCACGGCGCAGGGCACGGCCCCGAAACCCCAGCGCATCGTGCTGATCACCTGGGGAGGCAACGCCTTCTGGGAGGCCACGGTCACGGGCTACCAGTCCGCGCGGGACTACCTCAAGCCCCTGAACACGACCGTTGACATCATGCAGCTCGGGACGGTGCTTACCCCGGAGGCCACGGTGGCCGGCCTCGACGGCGCGCTGGCCAAACAATACCAAGGAGTCTCCGTGCCCATCGTCTTCGACGGCGTCGTGTCCAAGGTCAACGAACTGGTGGACGACAAGACACCGGTCATTTCGATCATCGCCGACTCGGCGGAACGCTCCAAACGCACCGTCGCCATCGGCACCCTGGCCTACGACGCGGGCAAGTCCGCCGGGCAGGTCATGCTCAAGCAACTCAAGGGCAAAGGGAAAATCGCCGTGATCACCGGCTACCTCGCCGCCGCCCAGCACAACGACCGCATGAACGGCGCGCTCGACCTGATCAAGAAGGAAGCCCCGAACGTCAAGATCGTGGGACCCTTCGAGAACAAGGACGACGAGGCCACGGCCTACGCCCAGGCGACCGACGCGATCACCGCGAACCCCGATCTGACCATGATCTACGTGACGGCGGGTGGACCCGAGGGCGCCGCCAAGGCCGTGCAAGACACCGGGATGACCGGCAAAATCGGGGTGGTGGCCTACGATGACCTCCCCAGCCGCCAACACTACAAAGACAGCGGTGAAATCCTCGCCCTGGTGGACCAATCCCCGGCCCGGCAGACGTTCGACAGCCTGGTGATGCTGCACAACATCCTGGCGTTTGGAACCAAGTATCCCTCCGTCGCCACCATCCCGTCGCGGGTCGGTCTCGGTAAGAACGCTGCGCCGTAACCCCGCCGAGGCAAAGGTTGGACGCCGGACGAACCGTTCCCCCGGGGCCTGGTCCCCGCACGGTTGGTTCTCTCCCCCGGAGGGAACCCCCGCCGGGCTGGGCCAAGCTGGAGAGGGGGACGTTCCCGTGGCGTTCCCACCTTTGTGCCGGCCGTTGATCATCGCGCCCCGCCTTCTGCCCCGAAAAGCCTGAACATGGCCGCTTCCCCCCCGGAACCAATCGCCGCCAACGCGGCGCCCGCCGTCCTCTCCGTGCAGCACGTGACGAAAAGTTTTGGGCTGGCGCCGGTGCTCCAGGACGTTAGCCTCGACCTGCGGCCCGGGGAGATCGTGGCGCTCATGGGAGAGAACGGCGCGGGCAAATCCACGCTGCTTAACATCATTTCGGGCGTGCTGCCGCCGGACCGGGGCGACCTGCGGTTCGACGGTGCCAGCCGGCGATGGACCAAGCCGAAGGACGCGCTGGACGCCGGCATCGCCGTGGTTCACCAGGAACTTTCCGTCGTCCGGGCGCTCACGGTGGCGGAGAACATGTTCCTCGGTGACTACTGCTCCTGGGGAGGGCTGATCAGCCCGGCCACCATGCGGCGGCGCGCGCGGGAACTCCTCCGGGAGGTGGACGCGACCCACGTGGACGTGGACCTGCCGATGGAGCGGCTGCGGATCGCCGACCAGCAGGCGGTCGAGATCGCGAAGGCGTTGCGGCTCGACCTCAAGCTGCTGCTCCTGGATGAGCCCACGAGTTCCCTGACCCCGCACGAGGTGGACGGCCTGTTCCGGCTCCTCAAGAAGTTGCGGGGCCGGGGGGTCGCCATCGTTTTCATCAGCCACCGCATCGAGGAAGCCCTGGGCCTGTGCGATCGGATCGTCGTCCTGCGTGACGGCGTCCTGGTCAGCAACCTCCCGGCCCAATCCACCGACCGGTCCCGGATCGTCGCCGACATGGCGGGGCGCGAGGTCACAGGTGGCGCCGCGCGCCCGGCTCTCAGCGCCGGTGAGGTGGTGCTGCAAGTCGAAGGGCTGGGTGACGGTGGCTTCGTCCAGGACGTCAGCTTCACCCTGCGCCGGGGGGAGATTCTCGGTTTGTTCGGCCTGGTCGGAGCCGGTCGCACCGAAACCCTGGAAATGCTCTACGGGATGCGCCCCATCGCCACCGGGACCGTGACCTTGCGGGGCCGGCCGCACCTGCCCTCCTCGCCCAAGCAAGCCATCCGGTCAGGCTTCGCGCTTCTGCCCGAAGGCCGCAAGGCTAACGGGATCCTGCCTTTCCGATCCGTTTCGGAGAACATCACCGTTTCGGCCCTGCCACGCCTCGCCCGCTCCGGCCTGCTCGACCGGTCCCGAGAGACCGCGGTGGTCTCCGGGGCGGTCCGGGAGTTCGGTATCGTCGTGCAGCACGTCGGGCAGGCCATCCACACGCTCTCGGGCGGAAACCAGCAGAAGTGCATCCTCTCGCGCTGCCTCGCCCTGTCGCCGGAGATCCTGCTCCTGGATGAGCCGACCCACGGGGTGGACGTCCGCACCAAGGAGCAGTTTTACAACGTCATCCGTGCCCTCGCCGACCGGGGCATGGCAATTCTGGTGGTCTCCTCGGAGATGCTCGAACTCTTCCAGGTTGCCTCGCGCATCCTCGTCCTCTCCGGGGGGCGCGTGGGGGGGCTGCGCCCCGTGGCGAACACCACCCCCGTGGAACTGATGCGCGACGCCTTCAAACATCTCACCTAAAGCGGTTTTCCCTTGCGTGTGCGTCGCCCGCGCCCGTTGGTAGTCGGCGTGAGAGCCTACGGCCTTGATCTCTGCGCCAACGGGTTTTGGCCCTGGTGGACGCCGCGGAGTCGCCCCGGACGGCCATCGCCGAGCTGCTGGGCGTGAGCCGGCGCTGGATGGACAAGCTGGTGGCCCGGCTGCCGCCGGCTCGGCCACGTCGCCCCGCTCGGGCACGCCGGCGGGGCCAGGGACCAAGCTCGACGCGGCCAGCAAAGAGGGTCTGCGCGCGGCGTGGGCGGCCCGCCCCGACGCCAGCCTGGCGGAGCTGGCCGCCGCCCTGCGCGCCCGCGGCGGCCCGACCTTGAGCGGGTCCACCGTGCGCGCCTGCCGGGCCATGAACCTGACGCGCAAAAAAAGACGCTCCGGGCGGCGGAGGCTGATGAGGCCGAACGCGAGGGCTTCCGCGACCTGGTAGCCGAGATGCCCCACGGCCGCTTCCTCTTCGTGGACGAGACCGGCGTCAACCTGGACCTGGGCCGCACCCACGCCCGCGCCCCGCGCGGCCAGCGCGCGGTGGACAAGAGCGTGCCGGCGCAACACGCCCATCCGCACCGGGCTAGGTGGGCGCGATGAGTCCGGCCGGGCCTGATCTGCTCCATGCAGGTGGCAGGCGCCGTGGACGGGGCCGCCTTCCGGGTCTTCGTCGAGGACAGCTTGGGCCCGCACCTGCGGCCCGGCGACTTCGTCGTCCTGGACCAACCTCAACACGCACACCAGCCCGAAAGTGGAAGCGGCCCTCCACGCCCGAGGCTCCTTCCTGCTCTTTTTGCCGCGCTACTCGCTGGACCTGAACCCGATTGAGGGCGCCTGGAGCAAACTGAAGGCGCACCTGCGCCGCGTGGCCGCCCGCACGGCCGAGCGGCTCGACGCCGCTCTGGCCGAGGGACTGGCTGCCATCACCGCCGCCGACGCCCGCGGCTGGTTCGCCCACGCCGGCTACCCGCTCTGATCTAAACGCACACGCATCGGAAAACCGCTTTAGCGTCCACCGTCCCCACGTGCCCCCCCCGTCAGTCTGCCTTGCCCGTGACGATTAGCCGAGGTAAGATTTTCCTACCCATGACCACCGTGCTTTCCCAGAAAGGTCAGATCGTCTTGCCAGTGCCCGTGCGCCAGCAACTCGGGCTCTCTGCCGGCGACGACTTCGAGGTGGTCGTCGAGGACGAGGACACCATCACGCTGCGGCGTGTGGCCCGGCCGGCCAACCGGGGCCTGGTGGACCTGCTCCTGGCCTGCCCCGCGCCCTTCGAGGTGCCCGCGCGCCAGAGCGATTCGTCAGACACCGTCTGACGTTTCCGCTCCGGCGACGTCCGCGCCCTCCGCCCATCCCACGGCCCGCCCTACCGGGGTGCCTTGGTCGCGCCGTTGGGGAGGGATGAGGGGGCAGGGACCCGGAAGGATGTTCCCTTCCATCCGGCGGGCCACTCAGGCCAGCCAATCCTCGACGATCAACCCCTCCACCCGCGAGAACTCCCGCACGTTGTGGGTGGCCAGGGCCGACCCGAGGGCGAGGGCGTGGCCGGCCAGGAGCAGGTCGTAGGGGCCGCAGCTTCGGCCGACGCGCTCCAGGTCGGCCCGGACCCGGGCAGCGCGCTCGGCCGCCAGCCGGTCGAAGACGAGCACGCGCACGACGGCGAGCAGCCGCCCCACCTTCGCCCGCTCGCGCTCCGGCTCCCGGCACTTAGCCACCCCGACAAGAAGCTCGTAGGTCGTGACCGCCGACACCGCGCAATCCGCCGGGGCGAGGGCTGCCAAATGCACCTGTGCCTTCGGCTGCCCGCGCAGGAGCGCAATGCACACATCGGTGTCTAAAAGCACCTTCACGCGGGGAGGTCCAAGGCGGCAACCGGCGGGGTTTCGCCCTGGGCCGGACGCCAAAAAGCGGGGTCGGCCACCCGGATGGACTCGAAGAAGTCGGCCGGCCACCCGTCGGCCGAAGCGGCTTCCCCGTCGGCGGATTCAAAGAGCACGAGCACCCGGCAGGCGCTGCCGGCCGGCCGGGGCAGCGGCTCGCGCAGCGTCAGGTGCGAGGCGTCGTCGAGGACAGCCCTGGTCTCAAAGGCGTTCATGTCAGAAGAACGGCCAACTTACTCCCGTTCCCACAGCCTTCCAAGCCGACGTCGGGAATGCGTGGGTTCAGGAAACGTTGGCGTCACCTGGCCGACGCTCACGCGGCCTGGGCAGGCCCGTGACACGGAGGCAGCCAAGCCCGCGTGGACGGACGGACGGCGTGGGCGCGTCCTTCACGGCAACGTCTCCAGGTAGGGGGCCATGACCCGCGCCACGCGGCACACCCCGGCGTAGCGCCAGGTCGTCCATCGTCGTCCGGCGGCGTCCCGCAGCGCCTCCCGAGCCACGTCGCGGCCGAGCTTGTGGCGATCCTTGAAGAGGTCGGCCACCGTCTTGGCGGGACTATACACCCGCAATGGCACGCCTTGGGCGGCGTGCTCCTCCCCGTGGCCCGATGGGACCCGCCCGCTAGGAAGCTGGTGGCGAGCCGTCGCCGCCCGGTCTGTGGCAAACATTGTGCTTGTCAACGGGAGAGTTTAGCCATATCCCGTTCGCCGCACCCGGTAAACCCGCCGGTTTAGCGGCTAAACCGCGCTCCTCCCATGCCTGTCACCCAGCCAGCCGACGTCGACCCGCAGGACATCGACATCATCGCCGCCAAGTTCCTGGACGCGCAGAACACCCCCGGCTTCGCGCCGGCGTTCACGTTGGACGAGACCGAGGAGGCCGGTGCCTTCCGGGAAGAGGCGTTGAGCGAGGAGGACGCCCGGGAGAGCAGCGCGGTGGACCAATTCTAGAGCATGGCCACCGCGACCAAACCCACTGACAAAAAACCTTTCCACGTCGCGCTGGCCGAAAAGCTCATCGCCCACCTGGAAAGCGGCACGGCACCCTGGCAACGCCCGTGGGAGCCGGGGGCGTCGTCCCTGCCCTTCAACCCGACCTCCGGGAAGAACTACAAAGGCATCAACGTCCTGCAACTGCTCTCCGAGGAGCGCGCCGACCCGCGCTGGATGACCTACA
Organism: uncultured Chthoniobacterales bacterium; assembly: GCA_964243185.1. Classification (GTDB taxonomy): domain Bacteria; phylum Verrucomicrobiota; class Verrucomicrobiia; order Chthoniobacterales; family SZAS-18; genus CAXTFX01. The sequence goes on along the minus strand of CAXTFX010000082.1, from coordinate 2,097 downwards.
AACAGGCGGTGACCGCCGGCGCGCAGGTCCGGCGCGGGGAGAGAGGCACCCCCGTCCAATACTGGAAGTTCGAGGACGAACGCGCCGTTAAGGACGCGGCGGGCAACCCGGTGGTGAACGAGCGCGGGGAAGCCAGGAAGGAAACCGTCCGGCTGGACCAGCCGCGGGTATTCTTCGCCACGGTTTTCAACGCCGAGCAGATCGACGGCCTGGCGCCGTTGGAGAAGCGGCCCTTGACCTGGAACGTCGAGGAGACCATCGAAGCGAGGCTCCGGCTGGCGGTCTTCAAGCACGACCAGACGAACCGGGCGTTCTACCGACCTTCCACGGACGTCATCCGTATGCCCGGTCGGGAGCAGTTCCCCGACGCCAAGGGTTATTACCACGTCGCCCTGCACGAACTGGCGCACTGGAGCGGGCACCCGACCCGGATGGCCCGGGACCTCGGCAACCCGCCCGGCTCACCCGAATACGCCCGCGAGGAGCTTCGCGCCGAGATCGCCAGCCTGCTCATGGGCGCGGAAACCGGCCTCGGCCACGAGCCGAACCAGAACGCCGCGGCCTACTTCTCGCACTGGGTCAAGGACCTCCGGGAGCGTCCCCTGGAAATCTTCCGGGCGGCCTCCGACGCCGAGAAAATCCGCGGGCTGATCGCGGACCTGACCCAGCAGCAACAGCAACAACAATCCAATCAGGCCCTCACCCCTGACCTTGAACCCATGAAGCCAGAAACAGCGCCATCGTCCCCGGTCGCCGGGAGCGTGGTCCTCCCGGATCAGCCCCCGGTGCCGGTCGCGGTCGTCGAAACCCAGCGCATTTACCTCGCGGTGCCGTTCGGAGAGAAGAACGCGGCCAAAGCCCTCGGGGCACGGTGGGACGCCGAGCGGAAGTCCTGGTATGCCCCGAACGAGGAGATCGCGGGCAAGCTCGACCGCTGGCGTCCCGAGAAGCTGGCGGCCCGGCAGGAACCCGCGCTCCCGCCGCGCGAGGAGTTCGCGCAGGCCCTCCAGGGTCTCAGCTTCCGGCTGAAGGAAGATCACCCGGTGCTCGACGGCAAACCACGCCGGGTCCCCGTGGAGGGCGACCGCCGCGGCGAGGCGGCCGGGTTCTACGTCGGTTACAGCGACGGCCACCCCGCCGGCTACGCCATGAACAACCGCACCGGGGAGGAGCTGCGGTGGAAGGCCAAGGGTTACACCCTCACCGACGAGGAGCGCAGCGTGTTGGCGGCCGAGGCCGCCGCCCGGTTGCAGGCGCGCGAGCAGCAAACCCACGAGCAGCAGATCGAGGCCGCCCGCCGCATCGAGGGGCAGCTCCGGGGTGCCAAGCCGCCCGCGGCCGACACGCCCTACCTGGTGTCTAAGCAGATCGAGGCCACCAAGGGCGTCTTCGCGGACCAGGAGAGCCGGACCCTGCTCGTGCCGGGCTACGATGTGGAGGGCAAAATCTGGACGGCGCAATACATCCAGGAAGACGGCACCAAGCGCTTCGCTAAGGGCTCACGCAAGGAGGGCTGCTTCCACGTCGTCGGCGGCCTGGCCGAGTTGAACCGCCGCCCGGTGATCGTCATCGCCGAGGGGTATGCCACCGCCAACACCCTCGCCGCGGCGGCCGAGGGGCGCGCGGCCGTGGTCAGCGCCTTTGACGCCGGCAACCTGGAGCCGGTCGCCCGCGCCCTGCGGGAGCGGTTCCCCGACAAGCCCCTCCTGGTCGCGGCCGATGACGACCGGGCCACGCCGGAACAAAACCGGGGCCGGGAGTTCGCCAGCAAGGCCGCCCAGGCGGTCGGGGCAGAGTGCATCACCCCGACCTTTGCCACCGGGGAACAGGCCGGCGACCCGAGGCGGTTCAGCGACTTCAAAGAGTTCTCCGCCGTGCTGGAATGCACCGCGGAGAAGGGCCTGGCGCTCCTGCGCGCGATGGAGCCGCCGCGCCACGACGCGTTCGAGCCCGATCGTCTGGCGCCTGACCGGCGGCAGGCCGGAAAGACCGCGCTTCGCGAAATCGCGGAATGGGTCCGCAAGATGCTAATCCGGTACGCCAAGGATCCGGTTCAGGAGGAGACGAACCTCGACGAGCTCGCCGACTATTTCGGCG
>CAXTFX010000081.1:0-12773 GCA_964243185.1 uncultured Chthoniobacterales bacterium | reverse complement strand
ACCGCCGCGATCCGCCGGGCCTCCTTCAGGAACAGCAACTCCGCCACCTCCCGGTCGTCCTCCACCCGGAAGCTGTCCAGCCGCAGCCGCGCCGCCTCACCCGTTTCGGCCGGGTGGGGGCGATAAACGAGGTCGCAATCCGGGTAACTTCGCCGCAGGAAGTCCAGGCACCGGTTGAGCCCCTCGGCGTAAACCGCCGGCGTCAGGTTCTGCACGAGGAGGAACGGCGTCCCGAAGAACAGCACGCACCGACGCGCCGGCTCCCCCGCCCCGCCCCACCCGAGTTCCCGCCCCAGCGCCGCCAGGTCCGGGAACGGCGCCCCGCGCACGCCCGGCCCCGCGTCGGCCGGGCGCTCGCGCCCGTCGTGGGACAGCAGCACCACCGGGCCAAAAACCGTCTCCGGCGCCGCGACGAAACGCACCCGCCGCACGCCGTCCCCCCCCGCTCGCCGCCGGGGCTTCAGGTGAACGGTCCGGTGCAACCCGGCGATGGGCTCGGCGACGCGGTTCGCCAGCCAGCCGGGAGCCGTCCAGCGGAAACGCCGCCGGTCAATGGGCAGGCGCAGGTCGTCCCACTTCTTGCGGGGGACGACCAACGCCGGCCGGGCGCGCCCGGCTCTCATCCATACGGAGGCGACGGCGTTGGCCACCCCCGTCAACCCCGCCAGGCAGACGGCCACGTCGTCCGACCCGGCGGGCAGCGACTCCAGCGCACGCTGCCGGGCGCGGGTCTCCCGCACCAGCCGCGGCAGGTCGCGCAACCCGCGGCAGGTCGTGATCCGGGCCACGTCGTGGACGCCGGCGAACCGCGCGCGCAGCGTTTCCCACCGCGCCCGTTCCCACCAGGCGGAGGGTTCACGCACCAGGTGCGTCCCCCCGGGGAAGCGCTCCCGCAACGCCTCCGCCACGGCCACGGCGAGGGGCAAATTATCGGGGCGGGTCAGGGCGACCCAGAGGGAACGCATGAGGGGACGGAAAATCCGAAATCCGAAGCACGAAATTTGAAAGGGTCAGAACCAAACTTTCGTGAAACTGTGAAAACGGGAAAGTAGAGCCAACTTTCCCCAACTTTCTTCCTTTCAAATATTTAGTTCCGATTCTTGCGAATTTCGCGCTTCGGATTTCGGATTTTCTCACCCCCTCCCCGGCACGATCAGCTCCGGCGCCCCACACAGCCGTTTCCCCAGGTCCACGGGCCGTTCCAGACTCGCCGCCGCCGGGTCCGCCGGATCAATCTGGTAGCTCCAGACCTCGAACTTCTGCCAGCGCGCCATGCCGTAAACGGTCGCGAACGCTCCGTCCACCGCGTCCAACCCGTGGGCGATCTTCACGCGGCCGATGCGCGGGACGTTGAAGCGGGCGTCGAAGGTGTGCCAGCCCGAGGACAGATAGACCTCGAAGTAAGCGTGGAAATCCATCGGCGTCCCGCTGTCCTGGAACGCGATGTCCGACACGTAGCCCGTCACGTAACGCGCCGGCAGGTTGAAAGTCCGGCACAGCGCGATGGCAGTGTGCGCGAAGTCCCGGCACACCCCGTAGCCCTGGGTGACGATGTCGTGGGCGGTCGTGTTCGGCGAGCCCGAGAACATCCGGTATTCGATGTTCTGGTGCACCCAATCGCAGATGGCCTGCACGCGCTCGGCCCCGTGGGCGATCTGGCCGAACTTCTCGAAGGCGAAGTCCAACAGCCGGTCGCTGTCGCAATACCGCGAGGCCAGCGTGTAGCGGATGGTTTCGTCCGGGAGCTGGTCCACCGGCAGGGCCGGACCGAAGCCGCGGGCGTTCTCGACCTCGCTCGGGACGTGCACGAGCGCGTCGTAGCGCACCGTGTTGAACCCCGGCCGGAGGATCACCCGGTGAATGGTGTTGCCGTGTGCGTCGCGGTATTCGTGGATGGGCTGGGGCGGGTCGAAGTGCTGACGTTCCACCTCGATGTGCTGGGCCGGACCCTGTTTTGGCTTGAGGGTGAAGAAGATCGGCGACGGAAAATCCGTGTGGTAAACGAACTCGCAGCCCGCGCGCACGAGCAGGTCCAGCGCGGGCCGCGCCGGCGGGAGGGCCACGTCCTCCGGTGGGACGCTCGGTTCTCCGGTCGGGGCGGGCAGGGGCGTTTCGCGGGCGGGTTCAGCGGTAGCGGTTGGCATGGTGAAGTCTGGGAACGGACGAAACCCGGAGCGTGCGCCCCGAAACCCTTTCGTCCCGTCCCGACAGCAATCGGCATTCGTCTCCCGGGCGGACGGTGCCAACCGCCAAACCGCCGCTCAACGGCGCGTCGCCACCCGGGCGAGGAAATCGTCGAACAACCCGGCGTATTGCGCGCCGCGCTCGGGGTGATACTGCACGCCGACGCAGCCGGCCGGGTAGTCGGTCAGCCGGACCTGCTCGATGGTGCCGTCCCCCGCGTGCCACGCCTCCACGGCGAGCCCCTCCCCCAGCCGGTCCACGGCCTGGTGGTGGGAGGAGTTGACCCGTTCATACCGCCGCCCGCCGGGCGCGGAGGCGTCGTAACGCAACGGCTGCACCTCGCGGGAGCGGTCCGCCGGGTCGTCGTGCCCGCGGATATCCAGGAGCAGGCTGCCGCCGAGGGCGACGTTGAGGACCTGGTGCCCCTTGCAGATGGCAAACACCGGCAGGCCGCGCCCCAGCGCCGCGGCGACCGCGGCAAACTCCCAGGCGTCCCGCGCCGGCTCGGGGTCCTCGATTGGCGCGTCGGCCGGAACGGCCTGGTGGCGCAGGAACCCGGCGGAAATGTCCGGCCCGCCCGAGAGCAGCAGGCCGTCCATGCCGGCGATCAACTCCTCGCCCGCGGCCGGGTCCAAGCGCCGGGCGTTGCGGGCTTGCACGTCGGCCCGGCGGGCCAACCAGGGGGCGAAAACCGATTCGTCCCCCTCGCGGAGCCAGGTGGCGAGGATGGGCATAACGGTTCGTTAAACGACCCGCGCCAACAGATACGCCGGCAGGTCCGCGATCTTCATCCGTTCCTGTTCCATGCTGTCGCGGTGGCGCAGGGTCACGGTGTCCTTCAACTCGTCGCCCCGTTCGCCCAGCGTCTCGAAGTCCACGGTGACACCAAAGGGCGTGCCCACCTCGTCCTGCCGCCGGTAACGCCGGCCGATGGCGCCGGTTTCATCGTAGAAGACGTTCATGTGCGAACGTAGGAGTGCCTGGATCTCGCGCGCTTTGGCCACGAGCGGGGGCTGGTTCTTCAACAGCGGGAACACGCCGCACTTCACGGGTGCCATCCGCGGGTGAAAGCGCAACACCTCGCGGGTGTCCGCGTTGCCCTTGGCGTCGTTCACGGTTTCCTCCGCGTAGGCCTCGCACAGGAGCGCCAGGACCGTGCGGTCCACGCCCGCGGAGGGCTCGACGACGTGGGGGATGAACTTTTCCTTCGTCTCTTCGTCAAAGTAGTCCAACGGTTTGCCGCTGGCCTGCACGTGCTGCTTGAGATCGTAGTCCGTGCGATACGCCACGCCTTCGAGTTCCTGCGTGCCGAAGGGGAATTCGTATTCGATGTCATACGTGCCTTTAGAATAAAAGGCGCGGTCCTCGGCGGGCACGTCTAGGACCTTGAGACGTTCACGCGGAATCCCGATGTCCGCGTAGAATTTGAGGCGTTCTTCGAGCCAATATTTCAACAGGTCCATGCCCTGCTCCGGCCGGCAGAAATATTCGAGTTCCATCTGCTCGAACTCACGGGAGCGGAAGATATAATTCCGCGGGTTGATCTCGTTGCGGAACGCCTTGCCGATCTGAGCGATCCCGAAGGGCAACTTCTTGCGGGAAGTATCCAGCACGTTGCGGAACTGCACGAACATGGACTGCGCGGTTTCCGGCCGGAGATAGGTCAAGGCGTCCTCGCTCTCGCTCGCCCCGATAAAGGTTTTCAGCATCAGGTTGAACGTGCGCGGCTCCGTCAACTCGCTCTGACCGCAGGTTTCCGGCGAGCGGCTGGGTTTCAACAAACAGGTGCTCGTCCCCAACTGGTCGGCGCGAAAGCGGGCCTTGCAGGTTTTGCAGTCCACCATTGGGTCGGAAAAGGTCCCCTCGTGCCCGCTGGCCTGCCAGACCCGGCGGTTCATCAGGATAGAGCCGTCCATGCCAACGACGTCGTCGCGCTCGCGGGTCATGCGCCGCCACCAGAAGTCCTTGAGGTTGCGCTTCAACTCCACCCCGAGCGGGCCGTAGTCCCAGCAGCCGTTGAGGCCGCCGTAAATCTCCGAGGATTGAAAGATGAAGCCGCGCCGCTTGCAGAGGGAGACGATTTTCTCCATGCGGTCGGCGTTGGTCTTGGCGGGCGTGGGCGGCATAGGGAGCCGGCATTAGCCGCGGAACGGCCGGGAGGCAACCGCGGGACGCAAAAAGCCCCGCCCGCCGGGGTGCGGCGGGCGGGGCGGCAGGCAGACGTTTGACCGCTCAGTCCCGGCTGCGCCCGCCCATGAGCAGGGGCAGCAGGTGGAAGAGGAAGTAGGCCAACGAGGTCAGGAACGCGGCCACATACGTCAAGGCCGCGGCGTTGAGCACCTTGTTGACGGCCGTGGTCTCCTCCGGCCCCTGGATGAGACCCATCTGGCCGAGGATGATCTTCGCGCGCCGGCTGGCGTCGAACTCCACGGGCAGCGTGACTAGGTTAAACAGCATGATGACGCCCCAGGCCGCGGCCATGATCATCAGCATCGTCGGTCCGCGGAACAGGCCGGTGAACAACCCGATCAGCGGCAGGATCATGACGATCTGACTGGCAAAATTCGTCGCGCCGACCGCCGCCATGCGCCAGTGCAGGGGCGCGTAGGCGATCTTGTGCTGAACGGCGTGACCGCACTCGTGCGCGGCGATGCCGAGGGCCGCGGTAGAATTGCCGTGGTAATTGTCGGGCGAGAGGACGAGCTGCTTGTTGATAGGGTCATAGTGGTCGCCCAACATGCCCTCGCCCTCGACGATGCTCACGTCGTTGATGTCAGCCGAGCGGAGGATGACGCTGGCGGCTTGCGCGCCGGTGTAGCCGGAGCGGGCGGGAACCAGACTATATTTGCGGAAGTTGGCTTTCACCCGCCAAGTCGCCCAAAGCGAGATGCCGAAGGTGAAGAGGATGATCAGAAGAAACATGGTTTCGTGTGGGTAATTGCCCGGAGGGGTCCGGGCATGGGATTAGACCGCGGAACGGGTAAATTGTTCATCGGGGCCGGCGGGACGAGTAACCCGTTTGGCCTCGTTCCAGAGCGCGTCCAACGCTTCGAACGGGACCGCCTCCCAGGCGAGCCCGCGCGCCCGCAGGTGGGCTTCCACCCACCGGAACCGCCGGGCGAACTTGTCCGTCGCCGCGCGCAGAAGTCCCTCGGCGTCGGCCTTTTCCCAACGCGAAAGGCTGACGGTGGCGAAGAGCAGGTCGCCGATCTCCTCCGCGCGCCGGGCGGGGTCGGTTTCGGCGGCGACCTCGGCCACCTCCTCGCGCACCTTCGCCAGCACCTCCGCCGGCTCGCGCCAATCGAAGCCGACCCGGGCGGCCTTGGTGCTGATCTTCTGCGCGCGCACGAGCGCCGGCAGGGCGTCGGGCACGCCGTCGAGGAGGCTGCCGCCGCCGCCGTCGCGGTCGGTCGCGGCGTTCCCCTTTTCCCCGCGCTTGATCTCCTCCCAGCGCCCGAGCACGGCGGCGCTGTCGGCGAGGGTCTCCGCGCCGAAAACGTGCGGGTGGCGGCGGACCATCTTGTCGGCGACCCCCGCGGCCACGTCGTCGAAGGCGAACGCCCCGCGCTCGCTGGCCATCTGCGCGTGCATGACGACGTGCAGGAGCAGGTAGCCCAGCTCCTCGCACAGGTTCACGTCGTCCCCCGCGTCAATGGCCGCGAGCGTCTCGTAGGTCTCCTCGACCAGGGCGCCGCGGAGGCTGGCGTGGGTCTGTTCGCGGTCCCACGGACAGCCGTCCGGCGCCCGCAGGCGGGCGGCGATGGCGCGCAGGCGCGCGAGGGGATCGGTGATGGATAATTCAGGGCGGTGCATGGCGGAAAAGGATCAAGGCGGGCCCCAGATTTCGGAAGGTGGCGAGGGACGTGGAAGAGAGGGGATGCCGCCCACGGGACCGCCGTTTTCCCGCCCGCCCTGCTTCCGTCCCCTGGCTTTCCCGTAGTCTTTCAGCCCCGCCGGTCTTTGCGTAGCAGGGAAGCGCGGGCGCGCTCCAGGGCCGCCTTCTCGCTCGCGGAAAGGCTGCCCAGGCCGTGCTTGGCGATCTTGTCGAGCAGCGGGTCAATGGACTCGTGCACGTCGCGGCCGGCGGGAGCGGCCACGTTCGCCGGGCTGGCCGGCGAGGTGGCGCCGACGCCCGCCTCCACCGCCCGACGCGGCCGGGCCCGGGGCTTGACAATGTCGCTGCCCCGCGCGGCGGCCGGGGCGCGGCGCCGGGGCAGGGATTTCTGGAGACGTTCCAGAAACGGCAGCCCCCCCGCCGCCCCGGCCGCGCGCACGCCGACGTAGGCGACGCCCACGCTGCTCCAGAGCAGGAACAGGCTCGCCAGGTCCCGGTTGGCCAGCGCGATCAGGGAATTGATGGCCAGCAGGATGAACAACCAGCCCACGGCCGTGACGGGGAGTAACGCGAACCGGACGCCCGGATAGACGAACGCGAAGAGCGCGAACACCCCGGTGTGCAGGGCGCCCGTCCCCCCGGCCCCCGTGCGGAGGCCCAGGAGCTCGCCCGCGGTGAGCAGGAGCACCGGCACCACCAACAGGGCGGCGTAGAGCCAGGCGAACGTCCTGCGACCGAAGAACTTCTCCACCTCCCGCCCGAAGGCATAGAGGAAATACATGTCCAGCAGGAACATCCACGACGGGAACTGGAATAGCGGATACGTCACCCACCGCCACAGCTCCCCGTGGGACACCACCCGGTCCCCGTTAAAGGGGAGCAAAGCCAGGACCGGCTCCATCCGGGCCGCCATCAGCAGACTGCACCCGACGAGCGCCGCGACGTAAACGCCCACCAACAGCGTGGTCAGGTAAACGCCGTGGCCGCGCACGTGGAACAGCGGTCGGGATTCGCCGTAGCCAGGGGAGTCGAAGGCGTTCATGCCGGGGCAGGACTTTAGCGGGCGCGAAAAGGCTGCACAAGCAGACAGACGCGAAATGCAACGGCCATTTCGTCCCGCCTGTGCCTCTCACAATTGAGAAAGCGTTTGTTCTTCCTCGTGGGAGGACACGTGCGCGCCGAATCGTCCGCCAGAACGCCGCCCCTGGTGAGCGGGGCTTCCGGGAGCACCCAAGCGAGTGCCATCCCTCGTGGTCGCCCCGCGTTGGCACTTCGGCTGCTTAGTCTGCCGGCGACATGGACGTTTCGTTGACATTCCGGCACAGGCCCCACCGGCACCGCACGGCTGGCGTGACCCTGGTCGAGATGATGGTCGCCCTGGCCGTGCTCGCCTTGGGGGTGGTCGCGTTGATGACCGGCTTTACCACGCTCAACGCTTCGGCGGCCAGTTCCCGGCTTGCCGTCAGCGCCAAGGCCCTTTGCCAAGAACGCATCGAGCAGGTCATCACCCAGCCGTTCCACCCCCCCGCGCAGCTGACCACGGTAAAAGGCGCCCCGCCCAACCCCGATTTCAACCTGATGGGCACCGCGGCGAACTGGACGACCGCCGCTGGCCCCTACACGGATAGTTCCCCGTTCAGCTTCCAGGGCGTCGGGGCGGTGCAGACCTCCCAGGACACGGTCAACGTCTGCGTCCAGCAGGACGGGGTGACCACCTCCGTCTCTGGCGTCCGCACCACCACTATGTCCGTGCCGGACTCCACCAACAGCCCGGATCTGGCGTTGTTCACCGTCACCCTGACCTACAGCTACCGCGGTCGGACTTTCTCCACCACGATGTCCACCCTGCGCGCGGTGGACTGACCGTCGCTTGGCCCTCTCACCATGTTTTCCCGCCCTGCCTCCCCGTCCCGGCGCCCCGCCTGGCGCCAAACGGCTTTCACCCTGGTCGAGGTGCTCGTCAGCCTTAGCCTCGTCGGAGTGCTGGGTGGCATCATCTACGCCTTGGCGATCGAGGCGGTTACGTCCTTCGCCCGCAACGTGTCGCTCAACAAGTCTTACACCGACGCCCGCATGAGCTTTGCGCGCGTCGGCAACGCCCTCCAGTCCTGCGGGCAAATTCCCACCCCCCTCGGCAAGGACGGCACCACGACCAACGCCGGCGTCGGTCCCTTCTACTACGGCGTGAGGTTCTACCGTTACGGGGCGGTGCCCACCTACACGGTCCCCACGACCATCACCGCCACCGCAACCACGCTGGCCATCCGCGGCACCGGCGGTCAGGAACCCCCCCTGCCCGGGGACCTCGTCGTGGTCCCGGGCATCGGCTTCCAGGCCGCCATCCAGGCCGGCGGTGTCACCGGCACCGCCCCGGACTGGACGGTGTCCTTTGCTACGAACGTCACCGCCAACTGCGCTACCGCCCCCGCGGCGGCCGACCTGACCGCCGCGACCACCTGCCTGCTCTATCGCCAGGTCGCCTTCGTCGTGGCCGACAACCCGGTCGCCGGCGGGCCGATGCAGTTGCGATACTACCCCAAGGCGGACGCCCCCTTCGCTGCCACCACCAGCTACCGCGTGCTGGCCAACCTAGCCCCCGCCGCCGCTGCCGTCCCCACGGACCCGGCGGTCGCCGCGGCCCAGGGCGGCAAGATTTTCCGGCGCGTCAGCGCCGCCGTAGCCGGCACCACCTCGAATACCTCCCTGCTCCAGATCACCCTCTGCGCGGAACTGCCCGACTACGACAAACGCGCCCTCGGCACCAACAATTACACCCAAATGCAGACCACCCTGGGTTCGCGCTGCCCCCTCAGCCTGACCGGCACCCTCTGAACCCCCTCCCGCTTATGCTCTCCCTCCGCTCCCCCGCCCGCCGCCGATCCGGCAGCAGCCTCATCCCCACCCTGCTGGTCATCACGGTCGCCGTGGCCTTCGTTTCCGTTGCCGGTGCCCTCACCAGCCAATTCGGTCGGCAGGCCTCCGCCCAGCAGGGCAACGACGAGGCGATGGCCGGGGCCGACAGCGCCCTGGAATACGCCTATTCCTACTGGAAGAAACAGGTCAAGGCCAAAGGCAACAACGCCCCTACCAACGAGGACCTCCGTCGCACTTCCGGCGGGGGGGCCACGGTCGCGGGCAACAAGGATAACCCCATCGACCTGACCTCGCTCGCCTCCGGCTTCTCGAATTTCGCCGGCACCGGGACGACCCTGAGCGGCCTGACGATCCTGGCCGTGAACCCGGACGGCAGCGTGGCGCAAGCGGTGGACGCGAACAACCGCCCGACCGTGAACGGAGGCGCCCTGAAAGGCCAAAACACCCAGAATGTCCCCGGCTACCCCGGCTGGGCGGGCCTGACCTATTACTACAAGACCGAGGCCACCGTGCGGAGCAGCCGCTTCGGCACCACCAGCAACGCCGTGAAGGTGACGCGGTATTTTCAATTCACCAACGTGCCCCTCTTCCAGGCGGCCATCTTTTACGAGAACAAGCTGGAGATCTACCCCGGCGCCGACATGAACGTCACCGGCCTGGTCCACACCAACGCGGACATCTGGGCGCAGCCGTTTTTCACCTCCACCGTCCTACAGTTCAAGAGCAACGTCTCGCACATCGGCGGCTTCACCGAAGGCAGCCAGACCAGCGAGGCGCGCAAGGGCTGGGCTGGCGGCACCGTGGACGTCAACGGATACCCCGCCTACTTCGCCGCCGCCGCCGCCCAGGACACCTGGTCCGACGGCCAGCTTTCGAGCAGCAGCGCGGCCAAGGCCAACCAGTTGCACCAAGTCTCGGCCATTGACCCATTCGGCGGCACCAGCCAGAGCAACAACGGCCTGCGCGACATGATCGAGCCTGCCGACAGCAACACCTCCAACCAAAAGGTGGTCAACAACGCCTCGGTCATCGTCACCGTGGACAGCAGCAAGCTCCTGACCGACGCCACCCGGGTCACCGTCACCGGCGGCAACGGCGTCACCCTCACGGCCAACGACATCGCCAACGTCAAAGCGGCCATCACCGCCCCCCCGCCCGCCTCCGGCACCGGGGCCGTCGTTGCCCCCCCCGCGGCTGGCCTGACTACCAGCAACGGCGTCATCTACGACCAGCGCGAGGGCAACACCGTCTATGTAACCGACGTGGACATGGGCAAGCTGGAGCGGGCGCTGGCCGGCAAGAACCCCGTCACCAACGCCGCCACCGCCTCCGCCCTCGCCAGCGGCGGCACCTACACCGGCTACAACGGTGTCGTTTACATCCGCGACGCCGCCGGCACCACCACCGACGCCCTCACCGGCCTGACCGAGGGAAACCGCGCCATCCGCCTGAAAAGCGGTGCCAACCTCAGCAACGACGGCGGCCTCAACGGCGTGGACACCACCATCGGCAGCGACAACGCCGTCTATATCCAAGGCGATTTCAACGTGGGCACCGGCACCGTGCCGAGCAACACCGCCTACAACGCGACCACCGCGACCACGGACCACTGGGTCGGCGGCCCCAGCGGCTACCAGCGTGCCTCCTGCGCCGTCATGGCCGACGCCGTCACCGTCCTCTCCAACTCGTTCGTGGACTCCCGCTCCAACAACCTGACCGACTTCTCCAACCGCACCGCCACCCCCACGACCGTCAACTGCGCCATCCTCGCCGGCGACGTGCCCACCAACCGCAAGGACGCCGCCACCCCCAATGGCAACGGTTACGCCAGCGGCGGCGCGCACAACTTCCCCCGCTTCCTGGAGAACTGGAGCGGCGTGAATTTCACCTACTGGGGCAGCCTGGTGGAAGCCTTCCGCTCCGAACGGGCCACCGGCGTCTGGAAAACCGGCAACGTTTACCAATGGCCTAACCGCCGCTGGAGCTTCGACACGCAGTTCCTCACCCGCGCCCCGCGCGGCACCCCCCAGGGAGTCCAGTTCGCCCGCGGCCGATGGGAGCGCGCCAGCCTTTGATCCGCAACCCCGCGCCCCGATGATCCTGCCACCGCTCCCGCGCCCTCTCGCCCTCGCCCTGGGCGCCGCCCTCCTCACCACCGCCGCACCCCGGCCGGCCCGTGCCCTGGACATGACCCTCCACCAGGAGTCCTTCGTCCAGGACGGTGCCCCCGGCAGCCGCACCTACCTGGAGGACGGCGCCACGCACGTTTACCTCGATTTCCCACCCACCTGGACGCTCCGGCACAGCCCCGAGGCCATCGCCCTGACCCCGGAGATCTGCCCCGAGGCCATCGTCCGCGTGGAGCGTGCCGACCTCGGGAAATTCACCCCTGACGACAAGGACAGCGCCGACCTCCAGGCCCGCGCCGCCAAGCTGCTGCCCGAGGGCGCCAAGGAGGTCAAGCTCGTGCGCACCCGCCTCAACGTCCTGCCCATCGCCGGCTGGACGAGCTGGGAAACGATCTACGAATACAACTTCTTCGGTCAACTCTTCCGCCACAGCGTCCTCTACCTGGACGCGGGCAACGGTCACGTCGTCCGCCTCGTCGTGCAGGCTCCCCAGGATCGTTTCACCCGTATTTACCCCACCGCCCGCGGCATCCTCTTATCCTGGCACGAGGGCGGCCCCGCCCCGGCCGTCGTCCCCCCGACCATGTGAGGGCAGGAGAAGGAAGAGCGAAAGATTGAAAGACGCGGAGGCGCAGAGAAAGAGAGAAAGCAGAGTGAACGGACCCTTTCCCAGGTCTCCTCGTCTCCCCCTCTCCGCGTCTTTCAGTCCTTCCTTCTTCCACCCTCCCCCACGTCCCCCAGCGCCCGCACGTCCGCCAGCACCTCCCGCAGGCGCGAGCGCCAGGACAGCCGCCAGGGCACCTCCGCGCACGCGAGCACCACCGCTCCCGCCGGGCCGCCCGCCCGGTCGGCCAGGAACAGCGTGCGCGGGGCGTGGAACGGGTCGGTCATGAACACCGCCGCCCCGCCGTCCTCCACGCCAAAGATTCCCCGCGCCCGGCGCACCGTGTCCACCGTGCGGAACCCGGCCGGGTCCAGCGTCACCGCGTCTATCGGCACGCCCCGTTGCGCCAGCCCGTCGCGCATCGCCGTCGGCTCGTCGTAGCCGTGCCCGTCGTCGTTGCCCGACACGATCACCCGCCGCACCCGCCCGGAGCGCCACAGGGCCGCCGCCGCGTCCAGCCGCGCCTCGAAGTGCGCGTTCACCCTCCCGTCCGCCCGCGTCGGCCCGTTCCCCAACACGATGGCTACCGCCGCCCCCGCCGCCGCCGGCAACCGCGCCGGGTCCGTGAACACCCGGTCCCACGCGGAGCGGCCGACGTAGGCCACGATACCGGCGGTTCCTCCCGCCACGATCATCACGCCCACCACGAGCCACCGGGTGATCTTGGGCAGGCGGCGGGGCATGGCACTGATCTCGTCCGCAGATCACGCCGATACCCGCAGATTATTCTGTGGGGGTGGAGAAAGGCAAGGGACGCCGTTGGCCGAAGCTCCGAGCCCCTTCTGAAATAATCTGCGTTTAATCTGCGTCATCTGCGGACAAAACACGCCCCGCTCACGCCTCGGCCCAAGCCGTTTCCTTCAACTGCGTCAGGAACTGTTTCCCCGCCGGCGTCAGCGTGCGCCCCTTGCGATACAGCACGCCCAGCGGCCGCCACATCTCGGGGTGCTCGATCTCCACCGCGCACAGCGTCCCCGTCCGCACCTCGTCGCGCACCGTCGTCCGCGGCACGATGGACACCCCCTCCTCGATCCGCACCGCCCGCTTCACCGTCTCGATGGAATCCCCCTCCATCACCCGGCGCACC
>CAXTFX010000080.1:0-12863 GCA_964243185.1 uncultured Chthoniobacterales bacterium | reverse complement strand
CGACGAAGCGCGCCCGCTTGATGCCGCGGTCGGCCTGCGGGAGGTGGCCGAGGAGAGAGTGCTGCACGCACGTCGCCAGGGCGAGGCTGGCGTTATCGCAGGCGTTGCCGGGCAGTTCCAGCAGCGCATCCAGCGTCGGCACGGAGTCACCGGTCGAGAGCGCCCCGCGGGGGGTCATGGCAAAAACCTCGAAGCCGTTGGCCGCCGCGCTGGCCGAGTTGAAATGCACGCTGACGAAAATAGCGTCCGCCTCCTCGTTGGCGGCCTCCGCCCGACCCTCCAAGGGGACGAACACATCGTTGTCCCGGGTCATCTTGACCTGGTAACCCTTCGCCGTGAGCAAGCGCTTGATGTTCTGGATCACGTCCAGCGTGTAATCCTTCTCGAAACCGGTCGTGCTGCGCGCCCCCTTGTCTTGCCCGCCGTGGCCGGCGTCGAGCACGATGGTCTTGAACGGACGCAGTTCCGGGATCGCGTTGGGCCGCAGGACGGGGTCCACGGTTTTGGCCAGGTCGAAGCGGGAGAGAAAGACCTGCCCGTTTTCAAACGCGAGCGGAAAGGACAGGCACAGCTTGACGCCATTGACGACGAGCTCGCGCCCGTTGCCGGACAATCCGATCTGCGCCCGCGGGCCGGAGAGGGTGGCCAGAGGGTTGGCCGCCGTGCGCGGGCTGAACTGCATCTGGTAGAATTCCCCCACGTTATCCAAGGGCAGGTAGTCCCGGCCATCGTGCTTGGCCAGCCTCCAGGCGAACTGCGCGTTGGCAACCGGCGCCAGCGCGGCGGCAGCCAGGAGGGCGGAGCCGAGGACACCGGCTTTGAGAATGCGGAAGAGCATGGTGGTTGCGCGTGGAGGGTGAGACAAGCCCCGGCAGGAAGGGTTCATTTGCCCACTGGCAAGAACCGCCGCGAACTCGCGCGGAGAGGGAAAAACCGCCGGGCGGCACGGGCCGAGGGACGACGGACAACAAGGAATCGTCCAACCCGGAGCGGTTGGCTGCCTCGCAAGGACTCGAACCTTGACAAAGTGATCCAGAATCACTTGTGCTACCATTACACCACGAGGCAATCGGGCGGGGCGGGGATATTCCACCTGCCGTGTCACCCGCGCAACGGCAAAATATACCCTGCGACGATAACGCTGATCCCGAATTCGCCACCCCAAGGATGAACAGAGCAGAATTGGTCGAAGCCGTCCGCCGGGAGCTCGGCCAGCACGCGACCCGGATCGAGGCTGATCGCGCCCTCCGCGCCGTGCTGCAAGCCATCGGGACTGGGTTGCGGCGCGACCGGAGCGTGCAACTCGTCGGGTTCGGCACCTTCAAGGCGACGACCAACGGACCCCGTGAGGGGATCAACCTGCAAACCGGCGAGCGGATCGCGATTCCCGAGACGACCAGCGTGCGTTTCTCCGCGGGGACAAAGCTGCGAAATCGCCTCTGAGGCCAACTTTGACCTTGCGGCACCCCAGGTCACTCCCTATTTTACCGAAGTCGTTTTTCCGTTTTCCCCCCAAAGCCGAGAAAACCCGTTTCGCTCGACCGCGAAACGGGTTTTCTTATTTCCAGCCCGGGCCGGCCGGCACCGGCGGGGTGCGGGATGGACCGGGCGCCGGTTCAGGGGGTCACGACGACCGTCGGCTCCGCCGGCGGGCCGAACGGAAAGGTCGTGTCAACTGGCGGCAGTTGCGGGATCGTCGTGATGCTGGTCGGGGGAGGCCCGAACGCCGTGACTTCCGAGATGCTCAACGGCTCGCCCTCCGATGCGGTCGCGGGCATGTCCTTGAAGTCCTTGTAGTCTGCGACCGCGGTGTCCTTGAAATCCTTGTAGTCGCTCGTGGCGCGCGGCGCGGGCTCCCCCCGGCGGCCGGACGGGGTGAAGACGACGACAAGGTAGCGGCCGGTCTGACCTTCCAGGCCCACGGTGGCCCGGCGGAGACCCGCGCGGCCGTCGGACTGGATCGTGGCCACCGCGTCGCCGTTCGCGGGCGCCTCGTCGGAGCTGACCTCCGGCACCTGCGCGGTCTGGCCGGAGTAGGACGGGTTGCGGCGCACGATGCTGGTGTGCGCGTTCGCATCGGGCTTGAGGTAGAAGTCCAGCCGGCCGGGGCCCGCCCGGAACGCCAGGCTGGCGCGGGTAAGCGTGCGGTTGGTGCCCAGGTCAATGATGGCCGTGGGCCGCTGGTCGGAGACGGCGAAGGTGTGGCTCGTGCGGAGGTTGCCGTCGAGCATCCGGTCGGCCTCTTCGGGGGTGCCCCCGGAGGAAACTTTGGTGACGCGCGCCTGCGCCGCCACGTTGCCGGAATCAACTTGTTCGTAGCCCACGAAGGCGCGTCCGCCGACCTGCCGGGAGCGCTCGGCGCCGGGGCTGGCCACGGTGGTGTTGCCAAACAGTCCGAGCGTGTCTATCCGGCCGGCCTTGGGCAGGTTGAGCGTGATGCGGACGTAGCGGGCCTCGGCCGTGCCGAGCTCGCAGGTGACGACGTCGTTGGGCTGCGCGAACTCCTGCGCGCCGCCGAGCGGGCGCCAGCGCGGGCTGTTGGCAGGCAGACGCACGTTGGAAACGGCGACGGAGATCTGCCCGGCCGCGGTCAGGTTGAGGAAATCGAGGTGGTGCAAGTTCTCGGTGCGGGGCAGGGCCACCACGAGGGAGGTCGTCCCCGCCGGCAGCTCGCACCCGAGCGGGTCATCCTGGCTGAGAAGGGCCTGGGCGATCCGCGGAACGCCGTCGGTAGCGACGCCGGCAGGGAGTTCCACGGTGAGCCGGGCGCCCAGGTCGGCGCGGGCGACGTTGAGCGCGTGCGGTTCGCGCGGGGCATCCGCGGCGTGCAAGGACTGGGACCACAGGCCCGGCGCGCTGATTCCCAGGAGAAGGCTGATTCCGAGCGAGAGACGGGTGTTCATGGCGTAATATGACTAACGACGCGCATTTTTAGCAGAATTGAGAATCAAGCAAGACAATTTTCGCAATAAGTCGAAGTTTTCTTTCGTGAGAAAGGCGCTGGGCGAGCTTGAGCAGCCGGTGTGCCGCGGGGCGGCGCAATTTTGCGCTTTGCAACCGGGGCGTTTTCCTCTTGGATAAAGGCTATGGATAAACAAGCCCTCTGGGCACGCTACGGGGAGTTTCTGGTCCGCCACGAGGCTCTCGGCATTTCGGTGGACGTCAGCCGGGTGCGGTTTGACGAAGAGTTCCTCGCCCGGATGGAAGGCGCGGCGCAAACGGCCTTCGGGGCCATGCGGGCGTTGGAAGGCGGGGCGGTGGCCAACCCGGATGAGCACCGCATGGTCGGCCATTACTGGCTGCGCGACGCCGGGTTGGCGCCCACGCCGGAGCTGCGGGCCGACATCGAGCGGGACCGGGCCGCGATCCGGGATTTCTGCCGCGCGGTGCACGGCGGGGAGGTCACGGCTCCCGACGGGGAGCGGTTCGAGCGGGTTCTTTCCGTCGGCATCGGCGGCTCGGCCCTGGGCCCGCAGCTGGTGACCGACGCCTTGGGTAACGCCCACAACGCGATGGCCGTGGAGTTTCTCGACAACACCGACCCGGACGGCGTGGACCGGCTCTTCGCGCGGCACCGGCCGGAGGACTGGCAACGCACGCTCGTCCTGGTGATCTCCAAGAGTGGCGGCACGCCCGAGCCGCGCAACGGGATGCTGGAAATCTCCGCCCGGTTCGCGCGGATGGGGCTGCCGTTCCCCCGGCACGCCGTCGCCGTCACCGGGGTGGGCAGCCAGTTGGACCGGCAGGCCGCCGGCGAGGGCTGGCTGCGGCGTTTCCCGATGTATGACTGGGTCGGCGGGCGGACCTCCCTGATGAGCGCCGTCGGGCTGGTCCCCGCCGGGCTACAGGGGATTGATACGGACGCCTTTCTGGACGGGGCCAAGGCGATGGACGCCGCCACCCGCGTCGCGGACACGCGGCGGAACCCGGCGATGCTCCTGGCCCTGTGCTGGCACTTCACCGGCGGGGGCAAGGGTCTCAAGGACATGGTGATCCTGCCCTACAAGGACCGTCTCGTCCTGCTCTCGCGCTACCTCCAGCAACTCGTCATGGAATCGCTGGGCAAGGAGCGGGACCTCGACGGCAACGTCGTCCACCAGGGCATCGCGGTTTACGGCAACAAGGGTTCCACCGACCAGCACGCCTACGTGCAGCAGCTCCGCGACGGCGTGCCGAACTTCTTCGCCACGTTCATCGAGGTGCGCCAGGACCGCACGGCGGTCGGGGACGCCGGCGTGGAAGTGGAGCCGGGCGTGACCAGCGGGGACTTCCTCCAGGGCTTCCTGCGCGGCACCCGCACGGCCCTCTACGAGAACGGACGTGACTCCATCACCCTCTCGGTTCCGGTCGTCACACCCCAAACGCTCGGGGCGCTCATCGCCCTCTACGAGCGCGCGGTCGGGTTCTACGGCACGCTGGTGAACGTCAACGCCTACCATCAGCCCGGGGTGGAAGCCGGCAAAAAGGCCGCCGGCGCCCTGCTGACGCTCCAGGCGCGGGTCAAGGAGGCCCTGCGCGCGGCCCCCGGCCAGCCCCGGACGGCCGGGGCCCTGGCCGAGGCGCTGGGCGCGGACGCGGAGGACGTTTACCACCTGCTCGGGCACCTCGCGGCCAACGTTCCCGGGATGCGGCACGCGCCGGGCACGTCCGGCCCCGCGGAGGAGACGTTTTGGATGGAATGACGAACCCGGACCCCAGCGCCAAGTCCCCGCCGGCCGCCGAGGCGGGAGTCCTCGCCGTGCCGTGGGACCGCGTGGACCGGTTCCTGGGGCAGTTTACGCACGACATCCGCAACGGGTTGAACGCGCTGGAGCTCCAGCTCACCCTCCTCGGCGAAGTCTCCCAGGAGCCGGACGTGCGCGAGGAGGTCCGCGGCCTGCGGGCAAACGTCGCCGCCATCGGGCGGGATCTCCAGGCCATCCGCACCGCCAGCTCCCCCGTCCAGCCCCAGCGGGTGCCCTACCCCGTCCCGGACCTGATCGAGGACCTGCGCCCGCGGCTGCGCCGGCTCCACGCGGGGCCCGCCGATGGGTTGGCCTGGGAAGTCAGCCCGGAACTCGCCGGCGCCACCGTGTCCGTGGACCCGGAACTCCTCTTCGAGGCCCTGGGCCGGATCTTCGATAACGCGGTCGGATTCCGGGCCTCCCCGTCCGCCCCCCTCGGGTTCCGGGCCGCGCGGGGGGAGGGCCACGACGGGGCCCCCACGCTGCGGCTCACCTTCGTCGAAGACGGCAAGGCCCCGCCCGGGAGCGCCACGGACCTCTCCGCCTGGGGCGACCGGCCGCTGCTGACGACCCGCCGCGGCTCGCACGCCTACGGGCTGGGGCTGTTCCGCGCCCGCCGCATCGCCGAGGTGCACGACGGCGACCTGCACGCCCGTTACGACGCTGCGGCCCACCGGCTGGAAGTCACGTTGGACCTGCCCCTGCCGGCGCCCGACCGTCCCGCCCCATGATCCCCCGCCCCCCCAAGCGCGTGCTCGTGGTGGACGACGAGCGGCCGATCCTCCTGACCCTGGAGGCGCTGCTCGGCCGCCACGCCTTCGTGGTGGAAACGGCGCGCACCGCCGCGGCCGGGCTCGAGCTGGCCGGGCGCGAGGACCCGGCGCCCGACGTGGTCCTGCTCGACCTCGGCTTGCCCGACGCCAACGGGTTGGACGTGCTCACCCGCATCCGGCGGGAGTGGCCGCGGCTGCAGGTCATCGTCGTCACCGCGCAGGACACCCTGGCGAACGCGATTGATTCCATCAAGCTCGGGGCGTTTCACTTCCTGCGGAAACCCTACGCCCCGGAGGAGCTGCTCAACACCATCCGGCTGGCCTGCGAGAAGCAGGACCAGACCCGCGAACTGGCCGACCTGCGGGAAGAAACCCGCGCGCTGAAGGCCCAACTCCGCAAGGCGGAGGCCGGGGTTGCCCCGGTGTTCAAGAACCGGCGCATGGTCGAGATCGAGAGTTTCCTGGCCCAGATCGCCCCCTCGGAGGCCAACGTCCTCGTCCTCGGCGAGAGCGGCGTCGGCAAGGAGGTGGTGGCCAACCTCCTCCACGCCAAGAGCCGGCGGGCCAAGGGGCCGCTGGTCAAGCTCAACTGCGCCGCCCTGCCCTCCCAGATGATCGAGGGGGAGTTGTTTGGCTACCTGAAGGGAGCCTTCACCGGCGCCGTCACGGATTTCCCCGGCCTCATCGCCGCGGCGGCGGGCGGGACGCTGTTCCTGGACGAGATCGGCGAGATGCCCGCCGCGCTGCAAACCCGGTTTTTGCGCGTGCTCCAGGAGCGCGAATACCGGCCCCTGGGCTCCACCCGGACGATGCGGGCCGATTTCCGCCTGGTGGCCGCCACCAACCAGCCCATCAACCAGGCCCTGCGCGAGGGTCGTCTGCGCTCCGACCTATATTACCGGCTGAACACCTTCCAGATCGAGGTCCCCCCGCTCCGGGACCGCCGGGAGGACATCGCCCCGATGGCCGCGCATTTCCTGAGCCGGTTCGCGCGGGAAGAAGGCCGGCCGGCGGCGCCCCGGGTGACGGTCGAGGCGATGGCCCGGCTGCGGGATTATCCCTGGCCGGGAAACGTGCGGGAGTTACAGAACGCGATGCAATACGCCTTTGTCCTGGCCAAGGACGGACTCATCACGGAGGCGCACCTTCCGCGCGAGGTGTTGCTGCCCGTGGATGAGCGCCCGCACCTCCCCCACCCCGTCAGCAACGGCGCGGCGCACGCGCCCGTTCCCCCCGCCGCGCCCGCCGCCGGGCACCACGGGCCGGGGGGCGCGGCGGCCAGCCTGAACCTCGAAGACCGCGAGCGGCACGCCATCCTCCAGGCGCTCGCGCAGACCCACGGCAACAAGCTGCGCGCGGCGAAGATCCTCGGCATCCACCGGCCGACGCTCTACAACAAGATGCGCCGGTTGGGCATCGCCGCTCCCGAGCGGTAGGACGGCGACGAACCGGGGGACGGCGGTTAACGAGGACCCCGGAGCCGGGGCGGTTTTGCTCACTTACCCCTGCTCCAGTTCCGCCAGCACCTCCGGGTCCCGCACGTCCGCCCATTTTCCCGTCAGCTCGTAGGCCCGAACGCTCCTCCCGCCACCCTGGGCGAGCGCGCGCACGGCGTCGGTCAGCTCGTATTCCCCGCGGGGACTCTTTTCGAGCTTGGCCGTGTAGGTGTAAATGCTGGGCCGGAACAGATAGACCCCGGCGTTATACCACGGGCTGGTCGGCTCGCCGGGGCCGGGTTTCTCGCGCAGGTCGGTCAGTTCCATCCGTTCGTTGACGAACACCGCGCCCCCCTTACGCACGTCCTCGCCCCGGGTCACGGCGACCAGGGCCTCGTCCCCCGGCGCGGGCCGGCACAGGGCGCGGTAGTTCACGGCGTCAATGAGGATATCTCCGTAGGACAGGATGAACGGCTGGTTCCCGGTGAAGTTCCGGCCCAGCTCCACCACCCGGCCGGTGCCGTCCTGGGTCTCCTGGAGCACGTAATGGACGTTCACGCCCAGGGCCGCGCCGTCGTGGAAATATCCCCGCACGACCTCCGCGCGGTAGCCGACGACGAGGAGCACGTCGGTGACGCCCGCCGCCTTCAGGCCGGCGACGATGTGGGCGAGGATGGGCCGGCCGTGCACGGCGAGCATCGGCTTGGGCACCTCCGCGGTCAGCTCCCGCATCCGCGTCCCGCGACCGGCGGCAAGGAGGACGGCGCGGGTGACGCCGGGGAAATCGGGGACGTTCATCGGTCGGGGGCGGGAGGGGGGAACTTACACCTTCCGCAGCACGAGGCAGGAGTTGATGCCGCCGAACCCGAAGGAGTTGGACAGGACGGTTCGCATCCCGGGCACGTCGCGGCCCTCGCCGGGCACGCAGTCAAGGTCGCAGGCGGGGTCGGGCTCCTCCCGGTGGAGGGTCGGGGGCACCCAGCCGTGCGTGAGGCTCAGGGCGGCCACGGCGGCCTCGATGGCCCCCGTCGCGCCGAGAGCGTGGGCGTGGTAGGGCTTGGTGGCGTGGACGGGGATGCGCCGGGCGTGGTCCTCGCCGAAGACGGTCTTGATCGCCAGGGTTTCCCCGGCGTCGTTCATCTGCGTGCCGCTGGCGTGGGCGTTGATGCCGTCAATGTCCCCGGGGTTCAACCGCGCGTCGGCCAGGGCGTCGCGCATGGCGGCGATGGCCCCGGCCGCGTCGGGCAGGGGCGAGGTCATGTGGTAGGCGTCGTTGTTGAGCGAATAGCCGAGGACTTCTGCGTAGATGCGGGCGCCGCGGGCCTTGGCGTGCTCGTATTCCTCCACGATCAGCGAGCAGGCGCCCTCGCCCATGACGAAACCGTCGCGCGTCCGGTCAAAGGGCCGGCAGGCCCGCCCCGGCGGCTCGCCCGTCCACTGGCTCATCGTCTTGATGATGGCGAACGCGCCGAAGGTCAGCGGCGACAAGGGCGCCTCCGCCCCGCCGGCGACGAACACGTCCCCCAGCCCGTCGCGGACGTAGCGCAGGGCCTCCCCGACGGCCACGGTGCCGGAGGCGCAGGAGTTCGAGTTCGTCGTCCCCGGCCCCCGGAAGCCGCACTCG
Organism: uncultured Chthoniobacterales bacterium; assembly: GCA_964243185.1. Lineage (GTDB taxonomy): Bacteria > Verrucomicrobiota > Verrucomicrobiia > Chthoniobacterales > SZAS-18 > CAXTFX01. The sequence goes on along the minus strand of CAXTFX010000080.1, from coordinate 4,306 downwards.
ATGGCGATGTTGGCGTGGGCCGAGCCGCCGAACACCTGGAGGGCCAGGGTTTGGTTGACGCCCCGGGTGCCCTTCTTCAAGAAGTGCCCGTGCTGGCTCTCCGCGCCCGCGATGCCGCCCAGGGCCGTCCCGAAGGAAACCCCCACGCGGCGCTGGGGGTTCTCGGGCGACCACGCCAGGCCCGCGTCCTCCAGGGCCAGCCGGGCGGAGGCCACGGCGAACTGCGCGTAGCGGTCCAGGCGCTTGAGCCGGTGCGGCGGGAAAAACGCCCGCGGGTCCCAGTCCAGGACCTCGCCGGCGTGGTGGGCGTTGAGGCCGGCCTCCACCGTATCGAAGCTCTGGAGCCGCCCGATGGCGCTCCGCTGGGCGCGCAGACCGTGCCAGAAGGCCGCGGTGCCGATGCCGATGGGCGTGACGGGGCCCAGGCCCGTGATGACGGCGCGGCGGGGGGATTCGGACATGCTCACAATCTAACGTGCCGACGCCGGGGTAGGGCTTTCTAAATGTTGTTTGAAGCAGCGCAGGGTCTGGTTGGCAACGTGCTCGATGAAGAACCCGCCGATGACCCGGTCCGCCAGCGGCGCCAGCGGGGGAAAACGAAAACGCATGTCGTGCACGATCTCCACCCGCACCGCGCCGGGGTCCCCGGGCAACGGCGTGAACGTCCACACGACGTGCATCCCCTTCGTCCACGCCTTCAGGTGGGTGAAACGCACCTCCATCGCTTGCCGGTCAATGACCTGCTCGCTGGTCCAAGCAATCGGCCACACCCCGCGCCGGGCTGCCATGACCACCCGGTGCCGCTCCGAGCCGTCCGCCTGCCGGACCCCCCGCTCCAGGTAGGTGATGTAACGGTAGTGCGGCAGCAGCCGGGGCCAGTCCGCCAGGTTCGCGGCGGCCTCGAAGATGGCCTCGCGCGGGGCGCGCATGACGATGGCGGTGGCGGTGTGCATCAAATCCGGCGGGACGCTAAGGGGAACGGGGTAAATGGCAACGCCGAACCGCCGTCACCGCGGCGGCGGCGCTCCCAGGCACCCCCACGTGGGGGCGCCGCTCACGCCTTCAGGCTCGTGCCCGCGCGCATCCCCGCCGCCAGCGCCGCGCGCTGCCCGGGGGTGTCCTCCGCCGTGGGCGCGGGGCCGCCCCCGGAGCGGAAAAGCAGGTAGGGGACGAGGCCGATGAGCATGTAGAAACTGGTGCAAACGAAAGTGATCTCCGCCAGCACCACGCCGTTGCTCTTGGTCACCCCGCAGAGGCCGTTGAGGAGGTCCTGGGAAACCTGCTCGCGGACGCCCAGCCCAGCCACGGAGATGGGCATGGACACCAGGGTGTTGACCACGGGCATGACGGCGGAGATGTCCAGGAACGGCACCCGCAGCCCCAGCGCCCGCGCCCCCATCCAGGCGCAGGCGAAGATGGCGACGTGGCCCGGGAGCGACAGCGCGAAGCCCGCCAGGACCGTCCGCCAGCTCCGGCGGTATTGGCGGAGCACGTCGGCCAGCTCGATGATCTTCGCCCGGCCCGGCAGGCGCGCGGGCAGACGATTTTCCAGGCCCAGGGTGGAGATGACGGCCGTGATGCTCAACCCGACCAGGGCGCTGCCGAGGAAGAATCCCGCCGTGCCGACGTAAAGCCGGGATTCCGGGGTCCGCGTCAGCCACGGCAGGCGCGTGAGGATGAACAGGCAGGAGAGGAAGATCAACGCCGACAGCCCGATGATGCGGTCCATGACCACGGTCAGGAACGCCGCCGTGCGCCGTTCTTTACCCGTCTCGCGCAGGGTGTAGAAGATTTTGACGACGTCCCCGCCCGTGGAGCCGAGCAGGAACAGGTTGAAGAAGTTACCGATGAAGTAAACCTGCACGACGCGCCACCAGCCCAGGACGATACCCTGCGCGCGCAGGAGCAGCCCCCAGCGCAGCAGCGCGCACACGGGCGAGATGGCGCACACCGCCAGCGCCGCCAGGAGCCAGGCGTGGTCGGCCCCGCGCAGGTCCGCGGCCATCTGGGCGCGCTTCGCCGGGTCGCGGAAGACGAAAAAGAGGATGGCGCCCGCGACAGCGACTTGCAGGAGAGTGAGCAGGGCTTTTTTCAAAGGCAGAGGGTAAAAGGCAGGGGGGAGGATGCGGGGGCGGAGGGGCAGATGCAAGGCGGGAAGCGGGCGGCCGCGGGGCGGGCGGCGGGCGGGCGCCCCCGGCCGGGGCGACGAAGGGGCTTCCGTCCTCCGCTTTTCTCAAGTCCGCCTCACCGGGATGCCCCGTCCCGCCAGGAACGCCTTCACCGTGCCGACGGTGTGCTCGCCAAAGTGGAAGATGCTCGCCGCCAGCACCGCGTCCGCGCCCCCCGCCGTGAGCACCGCGGCCATGTGCTCCACGGTCCCCGCCCCGCCGCTGGCGATGACCGGGACGGGGACGCTCCCGGCCACCGCGGCCGTGAGTGCCAGGTCGTAGCCGGCCTTGGTCCCGTCCGCGTCCATGCTCGTGAGCAGGATCTCCCCCGCCCCCCGCGCCGCGCCCTCCCGCGCCCAGGCGAGCGCGTCGAGGCCGGTATCGCGCCGGCCGCCGTGGGTGAAAACGGTCCAGCGCGGGGTCTCCGGCGGGGCGTCCGGCACGCGCCGGGCGTCCACGGCCAGGACGATGGCCTGGCGGCCGAAGAGCGCCGCGCACTCGTCCAGCAACTCCGGCCGGGCCAGGGCGGCGGTGTTGACGCTGACCTTGTCCGCCCCGGCGTGGAGCAGGGCGCGCACATCCCCCGGCGCCCGCACCCCGCCGCCGACCGTTAACGGCATGAAACACTTCGCCGCGGTGCGCTCGACCACGTCCAGGAAGATCCCCCGCTCGTCCGAGGAGGCCGTGATGTCCAGGAAGACGAGTTCGTCCGCCCCCTGGTCATTGTAGGCCAGGGCGCTTTCCACCGGGTCGCCAGCGTCGCGCAGGGCCAGGAAACGGGTGCCTTTGACGACGCGCCCAGCGTGAACATCCAGGCAGGGGATGATGCGTTTGGTGAGCACGGGGGGAAGGTGCAAGATACAAGATACAGGGTGCAGGGCGTCGGGACCTGCGGGACGGCGCCACGCCCGAAACTCCGCCATCCTGCATCCGGCATCTTGCACCCTGCATCTTGCATCTTGCATCTTGCCTCCCCCACTTATCCCCAACTTTCTCACTTTTCTCTTGCGCCCCGGTTCCGCTCCCCTAGCGTCCGCCCGTTTGCCCGCCCGTTGATCGGCGGGGAGGGTCAATCTCCGTAAAAAATCCGTCTATGCCCGACCACCTGACTTCCGTTGACACCGACGACGCCCGCGCTGATTTCCGCCTCTCGCAGGAGCCGGTGACCCCGTCGGCGGACGCGCCGGCCTCCCCGCCGACGCCGGCCTACGAGCACCTCGGGGAACTGCCGGCCAACTACGGCGCTTCCAGCGTGTATCTGGTGGCCTTCGACCCGCGGCGGCTCTTCGCCTACTGGGACCTGGACGCGGCGGCCCTGGCCTCCGTGGACGCGCCGCTGGCCCTGCGGGTGTGCCGCGCGGAGAGCGGGGAAGTGGAAAGTCAGGTGGACCTCGGCCGGGCCGTCAGCCTCGTGGGCGGGGTGGCGGCGGGCGGCGGGCCGGGGCGTTACCTGCCCGTGCAGCATTCGGGCGAGAGCTACCACGTGGAGCTGGGCACCGGCGGCGGTGCGACCGGCGGCCGGTGGCGCCAACTGGCCGTCTCCAGCCCCGTCGTCGTCCCGCCGGAGGGCCTGGCCGCGGTGGAGGACGGGGACACCCGGTTCGCCACCCTGCCGTTCCACCTTTCCTTCCAACGCCTCGCCGAGCTGCTGCGCGCGACGGTGCAGACCGGGGGCCGGCCGCTGACCGAGGCGCTCGCCGGTCTCCAGTCCGACGCCCACGTCACCCCCGCCGACGCCGCGCTGGTCGAGGCCCTGGGCCAGTTGGACGAGGAACAGCGCCGCAACCTGCAAACCGTTCTCGGCTGGGAGTTTGGCCCGTTGTCCGTGGACGTGGGCGGCAGCCCCGGCGGGACGGTCGGCAGCGAGGCGGTGGCCCTGTCCGCCCCGGCCCACGCGGCCGGCGGCAGCGGGGCGTTGCCTTCTTCCCTCGGCGCGGGCGCGCTTGCGACGGCGGCGGCAGTCACGAGCGGTGGTGGTAGCGGGGGGCTGACCTCCGCGGGCGTGGCGGGTCCCTCCTCGGCGGCCATGTTCGCGGCGCGAGCGGCGGGCGGCAGCGAGGCGTTCGCCGGGCGGCCCGTCTCCTCGGCGGCCTTCGGGGCGGGCATGGAGTCGTCAACCGTGCCGTCGAACGAGCCGT
>CAXTFX010000079.1:0-13111 GCA_964243185.1 uncultured Chthoniobacterales bacterium | reverse complement strand
CGGTCAGGGCCAGCGCGAGCAGCACCACCCGCTCGACGCCCAGCCGGCGCGACTCCTCCCGCACATAGCGCCAGTCCAGCTCCGCCGCGGTGGCGATCACCCGGGCGAGGTCGCACGCCGGCTTGAGCCGGGGCCAAAAACCATTCTTGATGGTGTCCAGGCAGAGGAGAAGAATCCAGTCCTCGGGTGACAGGGACGTCAGACGGCCGGCCGGCAGGGCCTCCACCCGGGCCCGTTGCCAGAGCCGGTCGAAGTCCAAATGGTAGCCGTAGCGCCGGGGCACGATCTGGGCGTGCAGGCAAACCTCCACTCCTCGGCCGGGGTGGCGGAACCGGGCGTTGCCTTCGACGTGCCACTGGGCCACCTCGCCCATCGTCCCCGTGAGCGGGACGAAGCGGTAGCCCTCCCGGGCCAGCGCCTCGCCCGCGGCGCGCAGGTCCGCCGGCGCGATGAGCAGGTCGAGGTTCCCGCAGCTCCGGGAGGCAGGCTCGGGATAGAACTTGGCGGCCAGCAGCGGTCCTTTGAGGGGTAAGGCCGGCACCCCGCTCACACGCAGGCGGATGACGACAGTCACCAGCTCGGCGCCGAGGAGCCGCACGCGACGCGCGTTCGTGTGGTGCGCCTCGTGCAGCACCTCCTGCGTCGCGGCGGACAACCACGCCGGACCCACCCCCGCCGGGGGCCGGCCCAGCGCCGGGGCGACCCCGTGCCGGCGCGCGGCTTGCACGAAACGCTGCCAGTCCACGCCGTCCGGCCCGTCTTCACCCACCCCTGGGGCGAATTCCTGGGGTCCAGAGAGGAGCAACGCTTGGCGCAAACTGGCGAGCAGCCGCTCGAACTCGGCGGCGGTGAGGGGAGCGGCGGGGGTCATGGGAAGGAGAAGGGATGGGCGGGCGGGGGCAACGGGGAACGCGCTCAATGCGAGGGGACGGGGGGATGCGGGGCACGCCGGACGGCGGGCTCCCCGGCGGGGCGGCGGGCGACCCGGGCGGCGAGGCGGACTAGGTGCTCGGCGAACTCCTCGGTCGAGAACTGCCGCACCGCGCGCGCCGCCCGCTCGCCGATGGCGGCGAAACGCCCGGGCTCCTCTAGGTAGCGGGCGATCTTCTCCCGCAGGTCCGCCACGTCGCCCGGCCGGACGGTGATGGCCGTGATGCCGTCCTGGACGTAGTCGCGCATCCCCCCCACGGCGGAGATGATGACCGGGTGGCCGAGCGCCATGTTCTCCAGCAGGGTGGTGTGACCCGAGCAGTAAGCGATCTCCGTCAATGGGTTAATCACCAGTCGGGCCCCTTCGTAGAGGGACTTCAACTCCCGGATTGGGATTCCCTGCCGCACCTCCACGCGGTCGCCCGGTTCGAGGTGGCGGGCGACGATGTCCGCGTTGTAGCCGTCGGTGACGATGAGCAGGCGCTCGCCCTTCGGGAACGCCCGGAGGAGCGTGACAAAATCCCGCCCTTCGTTGGTGCCTGCGGCCAGGCAGAAGTCGCCTTTCTCCGTGGTCCCGCCCGGCCGGAAGAACTCGGTGTCCACCAGCATGTGGATCAGGAACTGCCGGTCCTCCCGCAGGCCGAACTCCCGCGCCGTGGTTTCCCACTCCATGCTGGTCTGTGACACCACGGCTTCCGCGGCGGGCAGCAGCCAGCGCCACATCTTCCGGCGTCGGCCCGAACGGTTTCGGGCGTGCATCAGGCCGGTGCAGAAGACGATCACCGGGGTGCGCAGCAGCCCGAGCCGCTTGAGCACCAGCACCGGCAGCGCGGTGGCTTCGTTGACGGCGAAGAGGGCGTCGTGCCGACCCTGCTGGAAGAGCGCGCAGAGCGATTGGTAAACACGCCAAACCACGGGCCGGCGGAGAAGTCCGCGCGCGAACCGCGGGGTCCGGCAAACCGTCGCGCGGTGGCCGGGCCGGCGGTTGACCTCGGCGAAACCGAACAGCCGGTGCGAAGGCACCTCGCCGCGTCCGTAGGCCGCGATCTCGTGGTTCCAGTCCGTCGCGAAGAGAAACAGCAGGTTCATGGGTGGGAGAGGAGAGCGTGGATCATTGATTTTCCGGGAGGCGGTCCCTGGCGGCCCGTGCGGAGCGGCGGCCGACCCTGACGTGACAGGTTCATCCAACGTCTAGGCCACGTCGTCCGAGGAAGCTCGCTCGGGGTGGAGCGAAAGCCCGATCGGCGCGGATAACCCTGGCGGGGCTTCCGACCGCCCTGGCGGCATCACGCCGCTTTGCTCCTCCGGCGGGTCAATAGGCACCATCGCACCATAATTCAAGGGCGCCCCACGCGATGGGAAGAGTCGCTCCCGAACGCGCAGAACGGGAAACTCAACCAGGACCGACATTCCAATTCCAAGAGCAACCGAGCCGGCTACGTAAACCCCGGCGTAAACAAACCAAGGGTAATGCCCATAAGAGAGGTAGCCGCCAATCGCGATCCCCAAACCAGACACCAGTAAATGCCACAGGTAGATGGAGTATGAATGTGATCCTATGTAGGCAAGCCCGTGACCCAGCCAGGTTGCGGGGGGGCGCGACCCCAGGGCGGCAACCAAAAGACAGCCGCTTCCAATGTAAAACAACGACAGACCAAAAGTATAGACGAAAGGCGTGCTCTCCAGCGGCAGGCAAAACGCCGGTATCAGGGTCGCACCACCAACGCCGGCCAGCAGGAAGCGAAACCGCCGCGCGATTGACAGAAACTGGACGGGATAGCGGTGAAAACCGTGTGCAAGGAGAACGCCGAAAAAGAGACCGTCCAGCCTGAGGTGCGTAGGAAAAATGTGCGTCTTGTAGTGATACGGCGAGTAAACGCTCGTGATTAGGCGCAAGGCCAGACAGGTGCAAGCCACGAGACCAAACGCCATCGGGATGACGTTGAAGGGCTCAGGAACAGCACGCTTGGCCAGGACAAAAAAGGTCAGTGCCAGCAACAGGTAGAAATGTTCTTCCACGGCGAGTGACCAGGTATGAGTCCACAAGGCGGGACCGTAATTTTGCAAAAAGAGCAGTTCGGATGCGACGCTTCGCAAAGACGGTCTTTGATGTTGCAACGTCCCCAGGAGCACGGTCAAGCCGATGAGGATCCAGAATGGTGGATAAATCTTGAATCCCCTTCTAACTAGAAAGTGCACGATCTGTAACTTTTGATGTTTCTCGTGCTCCCGGAATAAAAGTCCAGACACAAGGAACCCGCTAAGGACAAAGAAAAGATCGACGCCAACCCATCCTCCCCTCTTCCAAATCGCGGTGAGGTGATGAGCAACAACGCTTGTTTCCAGCGGGCATGGCTGCATGTGGTGACCCACGACGAGCAGAACGGCAACCGCTCTTAAAACATCGATTTGTCGAAAACGATTCATGAGCGTGGCGGCGGCGGGTCCCGTTGACCTGTCGGAGGAGCAAGGTGGTGTGAGGCGAGGGCGGTAGGGGGCCTCGTCAGGGTTGTCGGCGCAGATCGGCCGTTCGCTCCGCCGCCTCACCCCAGGCTCCCCGGACCGACCCGTCTGAAGGTCAGTAAGCAGCCGTCGGGAGGGGAGGCGCCACGTGGTGGCAACGGGCGTGCCCTTGCCCCAGGAGGCGAGCGTAGATGCGCTCATACCGGTCCGCGATGGAGCCCCAGGTGAACATCTCCCCGGCCCGGCGCCGGCCCGCCTCGCCCAGGGCGGCACGCAGCCCGGCGTCCGAGGCGAGCCGGGAGAGCGCCGCGGCCAGCGCGCCCACGTCCTCCCCGGGCACCAGCAGGCCGGTTTGCCCGTCGAGCACGATCTCCGGCACCCCGCCGACCGCGCTGGCGGCCACCGCCTTGCCGGCAGCCATCGCCTCCAGGTTAACAATCCCCAGCGGCTCCTGGCGCGAGGGCAGCACGAAGAACGTGCAACCTCGAAACAACGCCGCCGCTGTCGCCCGGTCCACGCGACCAACGAAGCGGACCCGCGCGCCGAGTCCGAGTTCTGCCGCCAGTCCCTCCAGCGCCCCGCGCTCCGGCCCCTCCCCCGCGAGCAGCAGGTCGTGGCCGGGCAGCCCGGCCCGCGCGAAGGCGCGCAGCAGCACGTCGAAGCCCTTCTGCGGCACCAGCCGACCGATGCCCAGCAGATAGGGTCGCGGGTGCGGGTAGGGCACCACGTCCTCGAAGTCCCCGGCGGCGATGCCGTTGTAAACTACCTCCGCCCGCTCGCCGAGCGGCGCGCCGCGGAAGCGCTCCACGTCCGCCAGGGTGTCGGCCGAGCACGCGGTGACGTGGTCCGCCTCGTCCAAAAGAGTGTGCAGCAGGCGGGGCATGAACGGCCAGCGCTGGTAAATCTGCCCGGCGTCCATCGTCCGCTCGCCCTGGGTCGTCACCACCAGTGGCAGGCCGAGCGCGCGCCGGGCCAGTCCGGCGTAAAAGGCGTTGGCGCTGACGCACTGCACGTGGAGCAACTCGGTCCGGTGTTCCCGCAGGAGGTCCAGCAGCCGCCGCCGCACCGCCCGGTGGGTCAGCCCGTAGCTCACCCACGCCTTCAGGCCCGGTCCCGGCGTCCGCAGGGGCAGCCGGTAGAGCGGGGTGCCCTCATAGGTCTCAACCGCCGGCAGGGAGCGCGGCCAGCGGTTCGTCACGATGATCGGCTCGTGGCCGCGGCGGCGGTATTCCGCGGCGAGTTGGCGGACAAGTTCCTCCACGCCACCCACGTGCGGGTAAAAAGCGCTGGCGAAGAGGGCAACGTTCATGGGCGGGTGACGACGTTTTCCGGCCCCAAGTCGCCGCGGATGGAGCCGGCCGCCCGGACCGAGGATTCTTCTCCGGGTTGGATGCTCCGCAGACCAGCAGTTTCTTGAGACGAGGTGCTCACCCCAGCTTTTTCCGAGTCCGTTTCGGGGGTTTGTCCCTGGAACCGCGCGCTGTAGCCCGGCCCGGAATTCAGCGGGCGCCGTTAGACACGGGCCGACGCGACGCAGTGGCCGTGACGTCATCGTAAATTCCCGCGTGATCCTCGATTAGCCGCTGGGGTTGGCGGAACCCCCCCGGCAACGCCGAGTTGTCATTGGGGGCGTGGGTTTGGACGACGTAAACAAGCCAAGGCAACAAGGGAAGGATCGTGAACCAGACGCGCATTTCCAGGACGGTCGCAAAACACAGGTTCGCCGCCGTGATCGCGCACGCGAGGGCCGCGATCTTCCAGGCCCGTTGACCCAAACGAGGCCATCCCCGCCAAACGAAGAAGGTCAGGACGCCGAGCAGAATTAAAATGCTGGCCGGGCTCAAGGCCGAAGTGTCCTTCATCAGCCGGAACGTATGGGGAAGGGTGAACCATTGCCCACCCAGGCTTCCGTTCAGGTCAGGCCCGCCAACCCCGGTTGGTTGGACGATCAATTTGTTCCTGATGAAGACCGTCCAAGACGACCCTGCCACCCCCAACGCAACCCCGGTAAACAAACGGGCAAAGTTGATCGTGAGCTTGCTCTTCAGCGTGGCGGAACGGGTGAATTGGACGGAGTCAATCACGATCCACAAGGCGATGAACTGCGCCGACTCACGGTTGAGCAGCTCCAAAGCGTAGAGGGCGATAATCTGCCAGAACGCGAATTCACCGACCACGACCATCCAAGCGAAGATCATCAGAACGACAAAATCAATGTAGTCCCAGAGATACAGAAGAGTATGGTCCTGAAAGAACACGAAAGTCGCGGCGTAGGCAACGGTGTAGGCCCAGGCGACGCTTCGGCGTTCGGCATGTTTGTAGAAGAGGAAATAACAGACAAAGTTCGCCAGGCAGAGCATCGCAAAGCAGAACAGCTTGTAGCATACCGGGAAGGAGAGGTGACTGAGCCAGGCCATGCCGGCGACGATGCCCGGTCCGAGAATTCTGTTCTGATAAGCTTTCCAAACTGGATGGCCGGTGAGCACACCGACGGCATCGTCCAAGTGAGCCTGGAAGTGGCCGCCGTGAATCATGGCGAGAACCCTGAATTCCAGCAGGGATAAACACGCCACGCCGAGCACGACAAAACCCCACCGGTGGCCGCCCTGCCAGGCAACCCTCCCCGGACCAGCGGCGCCGCGGGGAAGCTGTGGCTCGGAAATAGCACTCATGAGGATCAAACCGTCAGATTCAATGGGAACTCCAGAACTGTTTGCCGCCGGCAGGCGGATAAAAGGCACCGGCGCCGAAGGCAACGTTTACAGCGAAACCGCCGCGTCTCCGATCCCCGCCCCCACGCTGCCGCGAACCGGGATGGCTCCCGCCCCCTCGCCGTCCCGGCGTCCCGCCCGCCAACCGGCGAGGACTCGCGCATACGCCTCCTCCCGGATCGTTCCGGCGGCACGGACCGAGAACTTCTCCACGGCCAGGCGCCGGGCATGGTCGCCGAGCCGGCGGCGGAGGGCACCGTCTCCCGCGAGCGTGAGCACCGCCTCCGCGAAACCCCGCGGGTCGTCGCGCACGAGGAGTTCCCGACCGTCCTCCACCGGGATGCCCTCGCAGCCCACGCTGGTCGAAACGACCGGCGCGCCCTCCATCATCGCCTGCAAGACCTTGGTGCGCACGCCGCTGCCGATCCGCACCGGCACGACCACGATGGCCCGGCGCAGGAACGGCTCCAGCTCGGGCACGAACCCGAGGCAATCGGCGCGCGGGTGCTGCCTCACCCGTTGCCGAGTTTCCTCCGCCCACTGGCCGACGACCTGAAACCGCAGCCGGGGATCGGTGGCCGCAAGGGTCCCCCAGACTTCCTCCAGGAACCAGTTCACCGCGTCCAGGTTCGGGTAATGGTATTCCGAGCCGACGTAGAGCACCGTGCCGTCGAACTCCCCGGAGGTTTCTCTCCCCGCGCCCTCGGCTGGCACCCGGACGGGTTCGCCGATGCCGAACGGGGAAGCGTGCACGGCCGGCCCGTCCAGTTCCCGGCGCAGCAGACGGGCGTCCACCTCGCTGAGCGCCAGCACGGCGTCGAAGCCGTTGAGCAGCCGGATTTCTCGCGCCTTCAACTCCTCGAAGGGACGCCGGAGGGCGGGGTCTGTTTCCAAACGCTCGCCGAGGAGCCGTTCGTTGAACACCCAGTGAAGCTGGTGGTGCACGAACACCCGGGGCACGTCCGTGGGCAGGACGTGGATCAACTCCAGGCATTCGACGAAGTCGAGTTGCACTAGGTCGTAGCCCCCCCGTCCCGCCTCCTCCCGGACCGCCGCGACGAGGGCCAGGTCGGGCGAACCCATTTCCGCGAGGGCGTTGCCCCCGGTGCCCGGCCCCTCCCAGCCGGCCGCCCGCGCGGTCCTCCGCAGGGAGCCGAGCAGGCTCGGCGAGCGTTGGGCGACCCACGCCTTGAACCGCCAGACGCGGTCGAAGAACGCCGTGGTCGTCCGCTGCGACCGCGTGCGCGGGGCGGGGGAGACGCACCGCAACCGCACGTCCGGCCACCTCGCCCGCAGGGTCGCGGCCGCCTCGCCGCCGTCCTCACCCTGACAGCAAACCAGGGTCAGCTCGTGCCCGCGGCGCAGGTGCTCAATCATCGTGAACTGCGCGTATTTGCCGCCGGCGTCCAGAGGCCACGGCAGGTAGGGGGCGACCAGCAGGATCTTCATGCAGCTTTTCGTGGGGGGAAGAGGCGGCGAACCGTCCGTCGCTCAGAGCGTCACTCCGGGCGCGCCGGTCGGGACGGCCAAGATGTCCAGGTAGCCCTCGGCGAGCGGCTCGACCGACTCCAGGTCCACCGGCAGCAGCGTGCCGTTGCCGACCACGACCGAGCAACGGTAATCGCCGCACTCCGCAAGGACCGCGCGCACGTCCGCCAGCGTCCAGCCCGCGCTGGCGGCGGTTTCGACGTTGTATTCGAAGATGAGGATCGGTTGGGCGCGCCGCAGGTAGGCCGTGGCGCCGAGCAGCACGTTCAATTCGTTGCCTTCTACGTCAATCTTGATCAGCCGCGCGTCCGGCAGCAGCCCGGCCTCGCTCAGGGAGTCCAGGGAGCGCACCGGGACCCGCGCCACCCGGGTGTCGCCGGCGTGGAAGCGCTGGAAGGCCGAGGCGTTGCCGGCCACGCCCGGCTCGAAGCGCAAGTCCACGGTGGCGTCGGCGTCCCCGACCGCCACGGGAAAAATCGTGAGGTGGTCCAGCCGGTTGGCCACCTTGGTGAGGTGTAACTGGGGCAAGGTCGCCGGCACGGGCTCGAACGCGAACACTTTGCCCGTGGCCCCGACCTGCGCGGCCATCACCGCGGCGAAGTAACCCAGGTTAGCCCCTACGTCGAGCGCTACGTCCCCGGGCCGGAGCAGACGCTTGAGCCAGGCTTCCACGTGCGGTTCCCAGGTGCCGACCTGGAAACAGGTGTAGCCCACGCCGCAGCCGGCCCACACGTCGTCGCACGCGATCGCCACCCGCAGCCCGTTCTTCATTCGCCAGACGAAAGGGCGCCGGCGGCGTGTCAGCCACCCGGCGATCCATTGTAGCACCCGCTCGCGCCCCCGGTGTCCCGGCGCGATTTCCAGGTAGGCCTTGAACAGGGTGGCCGCCAGCGGCGTCTCGGGGCGCCGGGGCTGCGCTGGCGAAAAGGCTTCCAGCGGCGGGGGAGCGGTTTGGGTCGGAGTCGTGGGCATGGGAGAAGGGGGTGAGGGTTTCAGGCCGTGGGGCGGGCGACGACCAGCATCACGTCCCCGAGGACCGGCTGGTCGCCGACACGGTAAAGGATCCCGGTGTGGTCGAGCCGGCCGCCCGAGAGCGCCCGCACCAGCCCGCGCACGGCTGCGGAGCGGGTTGCCAGCGGAACGTAGGTTTTCAGCAGGAAGGATCGCGCGAGCAGCTTGGCGACCTCCCGCACCCAGCCGAGCGCCGCCTTACCCGCACGTGGGTGCCAATAACGCGGCTCGGAGAACCGCTCGACCCGGAAACCGGCCGCGGCCAGGGCGCGGAGCATGGAGCGGCGGGTCCAGTAAAAGGTGTGGCTGATGACGATCTGCCGCCATTCGAGGCCCCAGAACCGGGCAAACCAGCTCCCCAGGTCGCAGGTGGCAAGGACGAGGTGGCCACCGGGAACGAGCAGCTCGCGGATGCGCCGCAGGTCCGCCACGGGGTCAACCAGGTGCTCGATCACGTCGGTCATCACGATCACGTCGAACCGCCCCGGCGCCAGCGGGACGGTTTCCAGGGTGCCCAGGTGCACGGGCAAGCTCAGCGTGGAGGCGGCGTAGCGCTGGAACTTCGGCGAGGCTTCGATGCCCTCCACCTCCCAGCCCAGCCGCCGGGCGCCGTGGAGCAGCCAGCCGGCCGCGCAGCCGATCTCCAGCAGCCGGCCGGGCGTGCCGCCCCGCAACGCGGTCAGGCGCGCGGCGAAGTCCATCCAGGAAGCCCGCGCCTTGGGCGGGATTTCGACGTAGTTCTCCACCTCCCAGTCGCTGGGTTCCGCCTGCCGCGCGTAGTAGTCGCGGATGGCTCCCGGCGTGGGCCGCGGGTTCGGGTAGCCAACCGTGCAGTCGTGGCAGCGAACGATGCGCCAAGCCGGCACGTCCAGCACGACGTCCAAGGCGAACCCCCGGCCGGGCCGCCGGCTGTGCTCGGGAAAGGGCACCTGGAAGAGCGGCGTGAACGCTTCACACCCACAGATGGGGCACGCTCCCAGTCGAGATGACGGGGTGGCCACGGTCAACGAGGGTGGCGACGAGGGCAGGTGGGTAGTGGTGGTGACGGTAGCGTTCATGCGGGCACCCCGGCTTCGACGGCCGGGCATTCGTTGCGGTAAAGGGCTTCATATTGGCGGCAAACTCGCTCCCAACTGAAATCGTCGGCGCGCGCTTGCCCCGCGGCCTCCAGGGCGTAGCGCAGAGTCGGGTCGGTGAGCACCTCGCTCACCGCGGCCCCGAGTTGCGCCTCGGCGACGAGCAGCCCGCAGCGCCCCTCGCGCAGGACCTCGCGCGCGCCGGGGTTCGGCGTCGCCACCACCGCCGTGCCGGAGGCCATCGCCTCGATGTAGGGCACGCCAAAACCCTCGTAGGAGCTCGGCAGGCAGAAAACCCAGGCCCGGCGATACAACTCGACGAGTTCCTCGTGCGGCACCCGGCCGAACCAGCGCACGCCCTCGCCCGCGACCTCCTCCTCACACACGGCCCAGAACTCGGCCCCGGGCACGCGGGGACGGATCTCCCGCCGGAAGGTTTCCAGCAGCATCGCCCCGCGCTTGCGTCCGCGCATGGTGCCGACGAACAGGACGCTCGGCGCCTCGCTCTTGCGCTCCGCGGGGCGGAACTGATTGAGGTCCACGCCGTTGGGGATCACCTGGTCCACGCCCGGAACAAACCGGCGCGTGTTCTCCGAAACCGCCACCCGGACGTCGGCCAGCAGGCAGGTGCCCAGCTCACCCACGGCCAGGGCAGCCATTCGCAGCCGCTCCTTCCAACCCGTGACGTGGAGGGCTTCCGCCACCAGCGAGCCGTGAAAGGTGTGGACGTGGCGCGGGCGCCGGCAGCCCCAGAGGAACCAGTCGTCGCCGTGGGCGTTGAGCACGTCAAATTCCATGAAATCATAGCGCCGCAGGTTCCAGGCGAAGCCGAAGGTGCGGAACCGTTTCCCCGACGGCACGGTGACCACCTGATACCGGGCGTCCGACGGCGCCGCGCACTGGCTGAAAACGGTGACCCGGTGCCCCCGGTCGGTTAGCTCGTTGGCAAGGGCGTGCACGACGTAGCCAACGCCGATCTTGCTCCCGCTGGGGAGGTAAAGCGAGGTGATGGCAATGGTCACGGGGAGGGGGCGAGGTCGGATTTCAGGCGGCGGCGGGCCCGGTGACGGACCTCGGCGACATGACCGGGACCGCTGGAACCGGCTGGCCGGGGTCGCAAGCGCGCGGTGAGGCGTAAGCTGGGCGCCTCCACGAGCACGTAGAGCAGGTGACCCGCCCCGAGGCTGGCGAGCGCGGCGAGTGCGAACCAGACCAGGGCGGCCCCGCGGTGGTCCCCCGTGAGCTTGTAGCCGGCGCGCATGATGGTCAGGAGCACAGGCAGGTGGATGAGGTAAAGGCTGTAGGAGATGCGCCCCAGGTATCCTAACACCGGGCCACCGAGCCAGCTCGTCAGCCGCCCCGCGCGGCCCACCGCGTGGAGAGCCAGCACCGTCACCAACCCCACGACGGGACCAACCGCCGGTTGGCGGCAGACCTCGAGGCCGAACGCGCCGATGAAACTCCAAAACACCCAGGCGCGGAGCCGACCGCGCAAGTGCCAATAGCAGAGGACGCCCGCACCGAAGTAGAACCAGACCGAAACGAACCAGATCGGGTGGTCGGACACGAACCACGTCGGGTGATCTGCCGACACGGCTGAACTGCCCAAGGAGAGCAGCCCCAACCCGGCCACCATTGCCACGGCCAGGAACGGCGTCGGCCCGATTGTCACCCCTCCGACCGCGGCGCGGGTGAACGCGAGGATGAAAATGAAGACCAGGTAAAATTGGACCTCCAGGCACAGCGTCCACGCCACCCCCAGCACCAGGGGGGTGCCGAGCATACTCTGAACGTAGAACAGGTTGGCCAACACGTTGCCCGCGCTGGGCAGCGTCCGGGGCGTCACGAGACCCGGCAGCCGCGACTCGATGGCGGTGATGGTCATCACCACCGCCAACGTCGCCCAGTAGGGGGGGTCCAGACGCAACTGTCGGCGCAGGATGAAATTGCCGATTACGGCGGGGGTCGGTTCGACGTGGCGGAGGGCGTGAGCGATGACGAACCCGCTGATGATAAAGAAAACCTCCACCCCGTGCCCGCCGTGGTAGCAGAAGAAACGGAGCGGCCCCGGCAGGATTCTCCCGAGCGTGGGACCGAGCGGAGTGCTCTCCTGTAGGTGGTGGCAGACGACGGCCAGCGCGGCGAGGCCCCGCAGGCCGTCCACGAAGACGTAGCGGGGTTCCGCCGTGGCGCGCTCGTCCTTCATAGGGCCGGCTCCTCGCAACGGGCGGCCGCGTGGGGGTGGGCGGCGGGTCTCCGGCGCGCCGGGACGGCGGCGGGTAACGGCGGCAGGAGGGTTTGCAAGCGCATCCAGGTGTTCTGCCAAGACATCTCCAAGGCGCGTTTCCGGGCCCGTTGGCCGAGCTCCCGACGCCGCGCGGGCTCGAGCACGAGGTCGGCGAGGAGGGCCGTTAGCTCGTCGACCGCCCCGCGCTCGAAGAGCAGGGCGGCGTCGCCCACGACCTCCGGGGTGCCGCCGGTGCGCGCGGCCACGGTCGCCAGGCCGCACGCCATCCCCTCCAGGGAGGTCAGCCCGAACGGCTCGTCCCACCGGGCCGGCACGCAGTGGATGTGCGCCCGGCGCAGCTCGTCCGGCAGGGCCGCGCGCTCGACCCAGCCCGGCCGGCGCACGCGCACCCCGGCGCGTTCCAGGCGTTGGACCAATCCCTCCAGGTGAGTCTGGAAGGCGTCCGGGTGCGAGCGGTCATAGTGGTTGCGCCCAAGGATTTGCAGGGAGAACGCCCGGGTCCGCCCCGCCAGCCGCAGGGCCGCTTCCAGCAGGAGGTCGGGGCCCTTGGGGTGGTCGGTGCGCCCGACGAAGTTGATGACCGGGTCGCCCGCCGGCGGCGGCTCGGCGGGGGAGAACCGCTCGGCGTCCACGCCGCTGGGGAGCGAGCGCACCGGCGTGCGGAAGTAGCTCGCGTTCCAGGCCGCGCAGAAGTCCGTCACCGCCGTGGCGACGTTCACCGCGCGGGGGAACGCCCGCCGCGCGCGCCAGTCGCACGGGTTGTTGTTCTGCGCGTGGTGCAGGATGAAGGCGTCCGGGAAGCAGCGGCGCAGGTAAACGGCCAGCTCGAGGTCGTTGTTCAACACCAGCGGCAAGCCCTCGACCCCCGCGCGCCGGATGGCCCGGGCCACGCCCGCCGCGTAGATACCCTGGCGGATGTGACCCCAGCCCGTTACCCGTTTTTGCAGCTCGAACAGCGGGCCCGCGCCCCGGAAGGGTCGCAGCGGCGGGTAGTCCACGAACACCGTGTCGTGCCAGGGATGCGGGGCGGCGTCGCTGGGCCGGGAAATGACCAGCGGGCGCACGCCCTCCCGGCTCGCCGCCCGGCAGACCTCCCAGATCCAGGTGCTGATCGCCCCGCTGTGGGTTGGCGTGAAAGTGTCGCCGGTGGAATTGATGAAAACGACGCTCACGGGGTTTTAGGG
>CAXTFX010000078.1:0-13143 GCA_964243185.1 uncultured Chthoniobacterales bacterium | reverse complement strand
GATGGACCGGTGATGGTTTGACGGGATGTGGTGCGCTCGGCTGTTGGGGACGTTGGAACGCCGGAGGGTCGGCGCGCCGGAGAGTCGGCCCTTTCGGCTGCCGGTGCGAGCGGGATACCGAGTCGCTGGCCCACGCGCTGGGCGGTGACCAGGCGCCGCGCGGCCAGCCTTCGGCCGGCGGCGCGGGCGGCGGCGAGCACCGCGGCCGGGGCGCGCTCCGGCGTCCCGCTGTCGAAGGGCGGCTCGGGGGCGTATTGCACGTGGAGCTGGATGCCCTGGGCGACGGCTTCCCCGCGCAGGAGCGCGGCCACGCGCAACGCCGCGTCAATGCCGGCCGTCACCCCGGCGGCGCAGACCAGGTTGCCGTCCACGACGACACGCTCATTGACCGGGATCGCCCCGAAGAGGGCCAGTAAAGAAAATGAGTTCCAGTGCGTCGTCGCCTGCTTGCCGCGCAGCAAGCCGGCCGCCCCGCAGATCAGGGCACCCGTGCAAACGGAGAACACGTAGCGGGCCGACGAGGCTTGGCGACGGACGAAGTTCAGGACCTCCTCGTCATCCATGAGCGCCTCCTGGCCCGGACCGCCGGGAACGTGCAGCAGGTCGAGCGCGGGGACTTCCGCCAAGGTCTTCTCCGGGGTGAGCAGCAGGCCGTGCGTGTCGCGCACCGGGGTTCTGGTTTTGCCGACAATGTGCCGGGTCGAGTTGGGCAGGCGGGCGAGCACCTCGAAGGGGCCGGTGAAGTCAATCTGGTCCATGCCCTCGAACAGCAGGGAGCCGACGTGCAGGTGGGTGGTTTCTGCGATCATGGCGGTGGGCGGAAGAAAGATTGTTCAGCGATTTACCCGAAGCTGGGCACGAGGTCCGCCCCCGGCGAACGCCCCGACCTCCTCCGGGGGACGTGGGACGGCGGTGGTAAACCTCTCCCGGTAGCGGCCCGGCGGCACGCGCAAAGCGCGCCGGAAGGCGCGGCGCAAGGTTTCCTCGCTGCCGAAGCCGCAGCGGGCGGCCACGCTGGGCAGTCCTTCCGTGGGTTTTTCCTCCAACCGGCGCCGGGCCGCCTCCACCCGTAGGCGCTCGACCAAGCGGGCCGGCGTGGTCCCGAAGCTCCCGGCAAACACCCGCGCGAACTGGCGCGGGCTGAGGCCGACCTGCCGGGCGAGCGTTGCCACGGCCAAAGGCTGCTCCAGCCGGCCGGCGATCCAGGCCGGCAGCTCGCGCAGGGCCGCGGCCGGGTCGCGCTCCCCGCCCCCGCCCTGGGAGGCCAGCGCCGCGCTGAACTGGCTCTGCCCGCCCGGCCGGCGCAGGAAGAGGACCAGCTCGCGGGCGACGGCCAGGGCGACGCGGTGGCCGAGGTCCTCCTCCACCAGGGCCAAGGCCAGGTCCATGCCGGCCGAGATACCCGCGGAAGTCCAGAGCCGACCGTCGCGGATGAAGATCGGCTCGGGGTCCACCCGCACCCGGGGAAACTCGCGGGCCAGCCGCGCGCACCAGCGCCAGTGGGTGACGGCGCGCCGGCCGTCGAGCAGGCCCGCGGCGGCCAACGGGAAGGCGCCGGTGCAAACCGAGGCGACCCGCCGGGCGCGGCCGGCGAGTTGGCGCAGGGCGTCGTGCAGCCCGGGGTCGGCGATCCCGCACGGCCCCCGCGCGCCCTCGCCGCCGGCGACGAGCAGGGTGTCCAGCGGCCGGGCGTCGGCGAGGGCTTCGGCCAGCGGGCGGCTGCCTGCCAGGGCCAGCCCGCAGGTGGTGGCCGCGGGTGTGGCGGCCGGGCCGTCGTCACCCGCGATGAGGACGGTTTCGAGCGCGTAGGCGGGAGGCGGGGGTAGGTTGGAAGAGGAAGGTAGACCCGGACGGGTTGCTCGCACCAGCCGCCCGGCCTGGGAGAAGACCTCCATCGGGCCGGCCACGTCGAGCACCTGAGCCGGGGCGACGGCGACGACCACCACGCGGCGGGGCGACCCCGCCACCACGCCGGGTTCAACACCGAACGAAGGTAGAAACGTTTTCACGGCAAGGCCACCGTAGGCCGGGAGCGGTCATGGCCGCAATGACGTTATCCCCTCGCTTCCTGCCGCCTGCGTGCTGCTCTACCGGCCCCTCGCTGATCGTGGAGGGGTCCGGTGTTTGCGCGACCAAGTTGTGCGTCGCCGCGCCAATTAGGAGTTCTGCGACGCAAGTCAACGTTTGCCCCAGCCAGCCGCCGCGGACCTCCGCCTATCGGCTGCGCGGGGCAGGATGCCCCTTGCAGGCGGGCGGGACGCCCGCAGGACCCGGGAGGCAGAGAGAATGCCGCGTTACTTGCTGTTCACCTACTTGAAGAGCCGACGCCGGGAACCCAGGAGAGGGTTTAACGCCGCTCACCCGACAGTTGGGACGGTCCTTTCGCGGCTTGGCAATGGTGGCACGAAACCCTTGATTAGAACCGTTGATACCCCAACCGTGTTTTCCGGTGGCTGCGGTCAGCAACCTCTACGGCACCTTCACCTTGAACATGGGCGAGCGTCCGCCTTCGGAAACCACTCCGGCGTGAACGCCCATCCCTTCCAGCAGCAGCACCAATGGCAGGCTGCTTTGCCCCGGGTGGACACGCTCACTGTCTCGGAGCCGGGGAGGGTCAGCTCGTGGTGCGTCACCACCCGGTCGTCCCCGCGTCACCGCCCGTCGCGCGCGACCACGTCGGCCGCGTCGGCGGCCAGGTAGCCCTCCAGGTGGCGGATGCGGGTGGGGTGGCGCATCTTCCGCAGCGCCTTGGCCTCGATCTGGCGGATGCGTTCGCGCGTCACCTTGAACTGCCGGCCGACCTCTTCCAGCGTGCGCTGGTAGCCGTCCACGAGGCCGAAGCGCTGTTCGAGCACCTGCCGCTCGCGTTCGGTCAGGGTGTCGAGCACGTCCCGCAGCTTGGCCTTGAGCAGCAGGGCGGCCGTCCGGTCGCTGGGGTTCTCGGCGCTCTTGTCCTCGATGAAGTCGCCAAAGGTGGCGTCGTCGCCCTCGCCCACCGCGGACTGGAGGGAGATGGGCTGCTGGGCCATCTTCAGCACGGCGCGCACGCGCTCGACGGGCAGGTGCACCTCCTCGGCGATCTCATCCGGGCTGGGCTCGCGGCCGAGCTCCTGGACGAGGTTCTTCTGCACCCGGATGAGCTTGTTGATCGTCTCGATCATGTGCACCGGGATGCGGATGGTGCGGGCCTGGTCGGCGATGGCGCGGGTGATGGCCTGGCGGATCCACCAGGTCGCGTAGGTGGAGAACTTGAAGCCGCGCTGGTATTCGAATTTTTCCACCGCCTTCATCAGGCCCACGTTGCCCTCCTGGATCAGGTCCAGGAAGGTCAGGCCGCGGTTGGTGTATTTCTTGGCGATGGAGATGACCAGGCGCAGGTTGGCCTCCACCATCTCGTCCTTGGCCCGGCGGGCCTTACGCAGCCATTCCTTGACCTCCGCGTAGCCCGCGAAAAACTCCTGGGGAGTGGCCCAGAGCTGGGTGCATTCGATCTCCCGCAACTTGGCGGCGTAGTCGAACCCGCCGCGCGCGGGGAGCGCCGCGGCGTGGAGGCTGGCGCGCTGCTGGTCCGCCGCGGCGAGCAGGAAGTTCAGCCGCTCGGCCTGCGCGTCGGCGAGGAGCACGAACTCCTCCGTGACGTGCTGCTTGAAGAAGAACTTGGGGTAGAGCTCGCGTAGGGCCTCGTGCCGGCGGGTGAACTCGACGCGGCGCGGGTCCGGGTCGGCGGGTTCCGGCCCGGCGCCGTTGCCGCCCCCGGGGGCGGTCAGCTCGGCGTAGAAGCGGGAGGTGGCGGTGGCCTGCGCGTCGAGCTCCTCGCACAGCCGGGCCAGGGCCTTAAGGTAACGCTCGCGGCTCTCGATCTTCTTGTCCTGGACGACCCGGTCGAAGCGTTCCCGGCCTTCCAGGAGCTTGAGGGCGAGGTCGCCGTAGGCGCGCGCGGTGAAGCCGAAGCGGACGAGCACCTGGCCGACGCGCTCCTCGGCCTCCTCGATGCGGATGGAGATCTGGATTTCCTGGTCCCGGCTGAGGAGCGGAACCTGGCCCATCTGCTTGAGATACATCCGCACCGGGTCGTCGAGCACGTCCAGGCGCAGCCCGGCCTCCCCGCCATCACCCCCCCGGGTGCGGGTGCCGTTGGTCTTGCCCGGGCCGGCGAAGGGAGCGTCGTCCTCGTCGGCGGTTTCGCCGGCGGGTTCGTCGTCCGCGTCGGCTTCTTCCTCGTCGTCGTCCTCGTCCCCGTCCGCCACCGGCTCGGCGTCCGGGTCCGGCTTCTTCTTGTAACGGTCGGCGTCGGAGGCGTCAATGATGTCGAACTCCATGCCGCGCAGCCGTTCCTGCACGGACTCGATCTCCTCCACGTCCACCAGGCCGATGGGCAGGGCCTCGTTGAGGTCTTCCCAGGTGAGGTAGCCCTGCTCCTTGGCCAGCTTGATGAGGTTGCGGACGCGCTCCTGGAGTTCGGCCGCCGCCGGGTCCGGGGACGGCGAGACGGACGGGGGGGCCGGGCGCGGGACTCGCGCGGGGAGGGGAGGCTCCGGGGCCGTGGTCTGGTCACGGGCGGCGGCGGCCGACGGGCGCCGCGCCGTCAGCTTGCGGCGCTTCTTCTTCCGGGGCGCGACGCCGGGCGGGCTGGGGTGAACCCCGTCCCGCGCCCCGGCAGATGGGTGAGCCGTGAGATCAGGCGACGGGGGGACGTGGTCCATAGACGGGCGGCGTCGGGACAAAGGCGTCGGCAGGCTAACGGGAGAGAGGGGAGGAGGTGCCTCGCTCGTCCACCCAGGGGAGGGACAACGTTTAACCCGTGGGCCGACGCGACGAGAGAAGCTGCCCAATGTGGGCAAGTCGGGTCTGAAGTTCAACCATTTCTTTTTGCCGGGCGACGACCTCCGACTCCGGCACGCCGGGCCGGGCGAGGTGGCCGAGGAGAGTGACCCGGCGGGCGGTCAGAGACTCCCGTTCCAGCGCCAGCCAGCAGTCCGCCGCCTCTTGCAACCCGTGCTCCGGCGCCCGCTCGACGCGCCGGGCGCTGAGGTAGGATTCCTCCGCCGGGGACAGCGTGGCCAAGAAGGCGTTGACGGTAGCCGGCTCGGAGGGACGCAGGTTCCCGGCATCCAGCACGCGGGCGAGCAGCTCGGCGCCGGGAGTCACGCGCAGGCGCTCGCGCCATTCCGGCTGGTCGAGCAGCCAGGCGTGAACGTCGTCGTCCCGCAAGCAGAGTCTCAGCAATTGGTCCACGGCGCCGTTGCGCGGTGGCTCGAAGGGAGGGGCGGGTGGCGGGTGGCGGGTGGCGGGTTGGCCCTCGCCGGCCGCGAGGTCGGGGGCGGGGGCGTCGTTCTCCCCGTAGGCGCGGCGGGGTTTGACCTGTTTGAGCAGGAGGGTGAAGTCCTCCATGCGTAGCCCGAGGCGGGCGGTGACTTTGCCGACGACGGCCTGGCGCAGGAGCGGGTCGCCGACCAGGGCCACGCTGTCCGCCAGCCGCCGCGCCAGACCGGCCTTCCCGCGCGGCGTGTCGAGGTCGAACTGGGTGGAAAGCCGGTCGATCTGGAAGTCGAAAAAGTCCCGCGCCGTGCCGATCCAGGCGCGGAACACGTCGGGGCCCTCCTTGCGGACCAGCGAGTCGGGGTCCTCGCCGGGCGGCATCTCGGCCACGCGCACGCTCACCCCGGCGAGCAGGAGCTCCGCGAAGGAACGCTCGGCCGCCTGCTGGCCGGCGGCGTCGGCGTCAAAGCAGAGGACCACCTCCTCGGTGTAACGCTTCAGCAACCGCGCCTGCCGCTCGGTGAAGGCCGTGCCCTGCGGGGCGACGACGTTCGGCACGCCGCTCTCGAACACCGTGATGAGGTCAATCTGGCCCTCGCAGACGATGGCCGTCCTGGCGTCCAGGATGGCGCGGCGGGTCTTGTGCAGCCCGAAGAGCACCTTGCCCTTGGTGAACAGCGGCGTCTCGGGGGAGTTCAGGTATTTGGCCGCCCGCTCGGCTTCCGGTCCGGCGGCGAGGATGCGCCCGCTGAAGGCGATGGGTTCCCCCAGCTCGTTGCAGATGGGAAACATCAGCCGGTCCCGGAAGCGGTCGTAGAGGGATTTTGGATTTTGAATCTTGGATTTTGAATTTTGGTCGGAGCCGTTGTCGTCCTTGGTTTTGACCAAGCCGCCAGAAAGAAGCTCCTCGGAGGTGTAGCCGCGGCTCAACGCCCAGTCGCGGAGATGATCCCAGCCCGCCGGGGCGTAGCCAATCTTCCACGACGCGGCGACCTCGGCGGAGAACCCGCGCGCCTTGAGGTAGTCCCGCGCGTGCCCGGCCGATTCCCGGCGCATCAAGTTCAGGTGGAACCACTCGGTCGCCTCGGCGTGGAGCCGCAGCAGCCGGCGCCGCAGCTTGCCGTGCGCGGCGTCGTCCTCGCTCTCGGCCTCTTCCTCCAGGAGCGGCACCCCGGCCCGCTCCGCCAGCCGGCGCACGGCCGCGGGGAAATCGAGGTTCTCGTAATCCATCAGGAACCGGAACACCCCGCCGCCCTTGCCGCAGCCGAAGCAGTGAAAGCTCTGCCGCTGCGGGTTGACGGTGAACGAGGGCGTCTTCTCCCGGTGGAACGGGCACAGCCCCTTGTAGGCGCTGCCGGCGCGCTTGAGCGGCACGTAGCCGCCGACGACCTCCACGACGTCGTTGGCGGCGGCGACCTGTTCGAGCGTTTGTTGCGAGAAGCGGCCCAAGGGAAGTGGGAAGTGGGAAGTGGGAAGTGGGAAGTGAGAAGTGAGAAGTGAAAAAGGCAGCGGCGTGACGATAGATTACGCTTCCTCGGCTCGGGTGCCTTTACTTCCCACTTCCCCCTTTTTGATGCGCCTCCTCGACCGCTACATCAGCCGCGAACTGCTCACCTCGCTGTTCTTCGCCGTGGCCACGCTCTCGTTCGTCCTCGTGCTGGGGCAGATTTTCAAGAAGCTCTTTGAATACGTCGTCGAGCACGACACGCCGCTCTCGTTCATCGTGACCTTCATCGCCTACGCCCTGCCGGCGTCGCTGACGCTGACCATTCCCTGGGGGTTCCTGACGGCGGTGCTCCTGGTGTTCGGGCGGCTCTCGGGGGGCAACGAGCTGACGGCCCTGCGCGCCAGCGGGGTGAGCGTCCCGCGCGTGGCGTTGCCGGTCCTCGGGCTGGCCCTGGTGTTCTGCGCGCTCTGCGCCTGGATCAACCTGGACGTGGCCCCCCGCGCCCAGGGCAACCTCAAGAACGCCTTCTTCCAGATGGCCACCACGAACCCGACGGCGGCCTTCGGCAACGACCAGGTCATCAGCGCCTTTCCCGGCCGGCGCATCTACGTCGGGCGCAAGGAGGGCAACGAGCTGGAAAACATCCACGTCTTCGAGATGGACAACGACCAACGCCCGGTGCGGGTCATCTACGCCAACAAGGGGCGGCTGGTGACGGACCCCGCCAACCGGCAGATCAAGATGTTCCTGGAGGGCAGCCGCTACGAGCAACGCGAGCCGACCAAGCCCGACGACCTGCGCCTGGTGCGCGACGGCATCAGCGCCGGGGCCCTGGTGTTCCCCATCTCGTTGGAGGAGCTTTACACCATGAAACAGGGCAAACGCCGGGTCGAGAGCATGAGCGTCCCCGAACTGGTCGAGCGCATCGGCACGTCGCTTCCCCCCTGGCTGGGCTGGCTGAAGGACACGCGCACCGCGGCGGACGCCAACCGGGCCGTGGTCAGCAGCGGCAAGGGGGCGGACAAATCCGGGCGCACGTCGGCTAAAACCGAGCTCAACCGCCGCTTTTCCTACTCGCTGGCGTGCCTGACCTTCGCTCTGGTCGGCATCCCGCTAGGCATCACGGCCAACCGGCAGGAAACGAGCATCGGCTTCGGGTTGAGCCTGGGCGTAGCGTTCCTGTATTATCTCATCATCATCGTGGTGAACACCTTCCGGGAGCGGGCGTCCCTGCACCCGGAGTTCTGGATCTGGCTGCCCAACGTGCTGTTCCTGCTCGTCGGCGGCGTGCTGTTCTTCCGGTTGAGCCGGCGGTAGGAAACCCAGGTGAATGGCGCGGTCCCTCGCGCCATCGCGCGCGTAGCGCCTGGAATTCTCAGGCGGCTTCGCCGCAATTCACGGCGCGAGGGACCGCGCCATCCACCTGAAGGGGCAGCGCCGCGCGATTCCGTTTTCTCCCGATGACGAACGCCGCCCCGCCGGACGAAGCCTTTTACGACGACGCCCGCCGCCGCTTCCGCGCGTTTCTCGACGCCCTGCCGACCGGGGACGGGAACGCCCCGCCCCCGGTGATCCTCTGCCACTCGGACGCCGACGGCATCGCCGCCGGGGCGGTGCTCGCCCGGGTCCTGCGCGCGGCCCGGCCGGAGGGGTGGGGCCACGTCGTGACGATGGCCACCGGCAAGGTCGGCAACGCCTGGGCGCCGGAAACCCGCGCGGCGTTGGCCGAACGGCTGGGCGGCAAACCGCCCTCGGCCCTGATCGTCGCCGACCTCGGGCTGCGCGCGGAGCCCGTCCTGCCCGACGCGCCGGAGGTCCTGACGTTCTTCGTGGACCACCACCGCCCCGCCGGGGAACCGCCGGACCCGGCGCGCGTCGTCACCGGCTACGGCCGGGAGCCGACGCCCTGCTCGGCCGGGTTGGCCTGGGAGCTGGCCCGCGGGGTGGATGAGGCCGCGGCGGCGACCGTGGACTGGATCGCCGCCGTCGGCATCCTGAGCGACCTGGGCGACAAGGCCCCGTTCGCCCCCCTCGCCGCGGCGAAAAAGCGCGTCGGCGCCACGCTCCTGCGGGACGCGACCAGCCTGCTCAACGCCCCGCGCCGGGCCGCCTCGGGCGACGCCTCCGCCGCGCTCCGGCTCCTGCTGCACGCCAACGGCCTGCGCGAGATCACCCACGACGAGGACAGCGCCGACGCCGCCGCCCTGCGGGCCGCCAAGGAGGAGGTCGCCGTGGCCTATGCCGAGGCCAAAAAGGTTGGGCCGAAGTTCTCCCAGACCACCCCGGTCTGCGCCGTGCGCCTCCACACGCCATGCCAGGTTCACCCGTTGGTGGCCCAGGTCTGGCGCACCCGGTTCCCGAAGCTCATCATCATGGGCGTCAACACGGGGTTCCGCCCGGGTTTCGTCCATTTCTCCTGCCGTTGCGGCAAGGACCGGAACCTCCTGGATTTCCTGCGCGCACACCGCCCCGAGGGCGCCGACCAGGGCAACTACGGCAACGGTCACGACCAGGCCGGGGGCGGCTCGCTCCCCGTGGAGGTCTGGAACCGCTTCGCCCGCGGCATCGGGTTGCCGGAGGAGTTACAGGTTGCCGGCGGGTAGGGCGGCCTATCCCTAGGCCGCCGCGGGTGAGCGTGTCGAAAACACCACCGCGGCGGCTTAGGATAAGCCGCCCTACCTCCGCCGCCGGCCCACGACGAACTCCATTCAATCACCAGATACCCTCTCCCATGCTCCCTCCTCCCCGCTTCGGTTTCGCCGTCAAAATCCTCGGTCAACCCGGCCTCAAGAGCGAGGACTCCCGCCGTTGGCAGAGCAACCCGCACCTGCGCGTCTCCCTGGGCTACCTGCGGGAATTGTTCGGCTACCTCCAGAAACAGGACATCACGATGTATCGGATGTCCTCCGACCTCGCGCCCTACCTGACCCACCCGGACCTGCCGCAGTTCCACCGGCAGGTCGAGGAGTGCGCCGACGACCTGCGCGACCTCGGCGCCGCCGCCCGCGCCCAGGGGCTGCGGTTGTCGTTCCACCCGTCGCAATACATCGTCCTCAACGCCCTCAACCCGAAGCTCCTCGCCCAGAGCATCGCCGACGTGAACTCCCAGGCCATCATGCTCGACCTGATGGGGCTCGGCCCCGAGGCGGTCGTCGTCATCCACGTCGGCGGGGTTTACGGCGACAAGGAGGCCGCCCTTGCCCGCTGGGGGGACGTTTACCTGCACCAGCTCCCCGAGCCCGCCCGCCGCCGGCTCGTCCTGGAAAACGACGACGTCTCGTTCTCCGCCGCTGACGTGCTCCGGGTCCACGAGCGCACCGGGGTGCCGTTGATCTTTGACCACCAGCACTTTCACTGTCACAACCCCGAGCGGCTGGACCTGATCCCGACGGCCAAGCGTTTCCTGGACTCGTGGCCCGCGGGCGTGCGGCCGAAGATGCACTTCTCCAGCCCGCGCACGGAGTTGCGCTCCCTCAAACGCAAGCCCAAGGACGGCGGCCGCAAGCTGGAAACCGTGCTGGTCCCGCCGATCTGGACGGGGCACGCGGACTACGCCGATCCCTTCGCCTTCAGCGGCTTCGTGCGCGCGCTGCTCACGGCCGGGGCGCGGCACTTCGATGTGATGCTGGAAGCCAAGGCCAAGGACCTCGCCCTGCGCCGCTTGCGCGCGGACCTGCCGCGGTATGCGCCGGACCTCGCCGGGCACTTCGGGTTGTTGGAAAAGGAGCTCGCGCCCGAGACGGAGGAGATCGTGCTGGCCGACCCTCCCGACCTGACCTTGAGGCACGCCACCGCGATCCGCGACGCCGCGAAGACCCCGAAGAAGTCCGCCACCCCCAGGAAACGCCCGGAGCAGGCGGTCGCCGGGTCGGGCGCCGCCCCGGGCGCCCCGGCAAAACGGCGGGCGAAGACGGCGTGAAATCAGGCCGCCGCAGCCTCCGCCGAGTCCAAGGCCACGAGCCCCCGCGTCCACACGTTCGGGGCGGCGGCGCGCTCGGCGGCGGCCCAGGCGCGCAGCTCGGGGGACACCGTCGTCACCTGCCAGCCAAAACTCCCGTCGAACGGCCCGGCGACCGTGAGCCAGCCGTCGGCGGCGAGCGCCTCGACCGCGTGCGTGAGCATCAGCCCCGGCTCCCACGGCAGGGCCCGGCGCAGGGTCGGGCCGTCCGCCACCCCGCGGGTGATCCGCTGGGCCACCTCGCAGAGAAGCGTCTCGTAACGGTCCGGCAAAAAGCCGCGGCAGAACGTTTCCAGCCCGTCGGGGTTGCACTCCACCTGTTCGATCTCGAAATCCTGCCGGGAACGGGTGAGGCCGAGCAGACCCGCGAACCCGAGCCCGGCGAGGTCACGCCGGAAACGGTCCTCGTTGAGGTCCAGGCTCCTGGCCAGGTGCGTGAGCTCATCCGCCTCCAGGTAGGGATCATCCCCTGCCAGGAACGCGCCGTAAACGATCGCCAGGGCGCGGCGCTCGCCGGCCGTCAACGACGCGAGCGGGGAAGGCTCCGGCCCCGCCGGGGGAAACGGGCGCGAAACCGCGGCGGGGCGAGCGGAGAACCCCGCCAAGGATAAGGACACTTTTCGGTGGTCAACGAGGGTGTTCATGTCAGCCGTGAGAATAGCAACTCCCGTGCGCCGATGAAAGAATGCCTGCCCTGGCGTCACCAATACGAAGATCTGCGAAGGATGAGGGCACGTTCCGGTGGTTAACGGGGGTGTTCGTATCAACCGTGAGACTAGCAATCCCCGTGCGGGGACCTGAGAATTCAAGCCCTGGCATCCGCGCCGCGGAGCCGGCGACCACCCGGGCGGGGTTGGGGGCTCAGCGAACCGGGACCAGCGTTCCCCCTTGCCTTTCTCCTTGTCCGTCGAAGCCCACCGTCCCGGATGCCAGAGTCTGCCTCGCTGTAAGGTTTAGGGAGATCCCGCCGAGGTGTGGTCGGCGACGATGCGCCATTTCCCGTCACCTTCCCGCCGCCAGAGCAGGGTGAACAAACCCGCGGGCTCCGCCCCGGCCGCCATCCGCAGCCGCCACCGGCCAAACCCCACCGCGGCGTCGGCGGAGAGCACGTTGATCTCCAGGTCCGAGAAGGTGAGCGTCCCCATCGCGGCCCGGTCCGGGTAGCGGCGGCGGTAGCGGTCCAGCGTTTCCGGCCAGCCGCGCGTGACCTCCCCGCCGCTGGCGAAACGCAGGTCCGGGCCCCGGGTGTAACCGTCCATGAACCCCTCTAAGTCGCCCGCGTTCCACGCCGCGGCCTGGGCGGCGAGGACAGCGCGGATGTCTGCCTCAGCCCCGTCCTGCTGCTGCGCCCGGAGCGCGCCGGGCCGGAGCAGGAGCAGGACGACGAGCGCGAGGGGAGGGAGGAATTTCGTCATGTCACGACGTTGTTTTAGTGGTTGGGGGAGCCGTTTAACCAGAAAAACGGCCCGGTGGACACAGAAAGAGGGGGGACGTTGCGCCGACGATTGACCCGTTTCGTTGCGGCCCTTGTGTTTTTTGTGGCTTTTTGTGGCTAACCTCTCCCCGTGGACCGCCTGACCTACCAGCACTACGAGATTGCCCGCCGCCCGGACGGCGCCCCCTGGGAGCTCGGCCGGGGCGCGATGGGGGTGACCTATAAGGCCCTCGACACCAACCTGCACGTTCCCGTCGCGCTGAAGATCATCTCCGCCGACCTCCTGCCCGACGCCCGCGCCCGCGCCCGGTTCCTGCGCGAGGCCCGCGCCGCCGCGCAGCTCCGCCACAACCACGTCGCCGCCGTCTATCACCTCGGGCAGGAGGCCGACGGGGTCTTCTACACGATGGAGTTCATTGACGGGGAAACCCTCGAAGCGCGCGTCCGCCGCGACGGGCCGATGCCCACCGCCACGGCGCTCGACCTCATCGAACAGGCCAGCCGCGCCCTCCAGGCCGCCCACGCCCGCGGGCTGCTCCACCGCGACCTCAAACCCTCCAACCTCATGTTGGCCCGGGAGGTGGACGGCTCCCCGCTGGTCAAGGTCATTGACTTCGGCCTCGTCAAGCCGCTCGAGCCCGACGAGGGCGAGGAAACCGCCGCGGTCAACGCCAGCCTATCCCGCGGCCTGTTCCTCGGCACCCCGCTCTACGCCAGCCCCGAGCAGTGCGCCCAGGACGAGGCCATTGATGCCCGGGCCGACCTCTACTCGTTAGGGGCAACGCTCTGGTTCCTGCTCGCCGGGGAACCGCCGTTCCGGGGCACGACGCGCACCGTCATGGCCCAGCACCTTGCCAAGCCCCCGCCGCTGGACCGCCTGGCCGTCCACCAGCCACCCGCCGTCGTGGACCTGCTCGCCACCCTGCTGGCCAAGGAACCCGCCGACCGGCCGGCGGACGCGGGCGCCCTGCGGGCGCGGCTCGGCGAGCTCCTCCGCGGGAACGATCTCGCCGCCCCCGCCCGGGCCCCCGCCCGGCGCGAGCC
>CAXTFX010000077.1:0-13145 GCA_964243185.1 uncultured Chthoniobacterales bacterium | reverse complement strand
CGCCAACAGCAACCCTTACCTCCCCGCACCCCCCCGGGTGAACGTCCCCCCGCTCCCTCCCCTGCTCAAGAAGGGCGAATGGCAGAGGCACGCCGCCCATCCCGCGGGCAAAGTAAAGCCGCCACGACAAAGGGCGACCCTTCGCCGGCGCGCTCACCCGCCCGGGGCAAGCTCGTCTCGTCCACGATCCAGCGGGCCGGCGCCGGCCGCCGGGCTTCCCGGCGCGCCAGGCCCCCCCCGCAGGAGCGCCGCCGGTCACGGACTCCGGCTGACGAACTGCTGGGGACCCTCCAGGCGGTAGATGCGTCCCTCCATGAGCGCCAGGGTGGCGGCACGCTCCGGGTAGCGGCTTAACGTGTCCGCCAACACCTCGCGCGCCTCCTGCTGCCGCCCGGCCCCCCACAGCCGGTCCACCCGCGCCCACGCCTGTCCGAAGACCCACTCCCGGATCCGGGCCACCGGCAGGAAGGGCAACCGGCAAAGCCACCAGCCGTCGGAGTAGCCCAGCCGGTTTTCCTCCCCGCAGGTGCGGTGGGGCACCAGGCTCACGGCCGCAGAGACGGCCAGGGTGACCAGGAGCACGTTGGCCACCGACAAGCTGGCGGTTGCCGCCAGCACGCGCGGCAGGGCGCCGGCGGCCGGGTGCGGCAGCAACGACCCGAGCAGGCCCAGCCTCTCCGGGCTTTGGCCGGCCGCGGGCCAGGCGAAAACCCGCCCAGGTAAAGAGCGCGCCCACGGCTGCCGCGAGGCTGCCCCAACCCAGACCCTTCAGGTCGTGCTCGTTCAAGCGGCCCTCCTGCCACCAGACCAGGAGCATGGCGATGACGACAAAGGCGGCGATGAGCGTGGCCAGGAGCGCCACGGCGGCGAGCAGGAAGCCCAGGAAGTTGCGCGGGAGACGGAAGGCGTCGGTCATCACGGGAGGGAACGGCGGGGCAGAGCCCGGCGACAAAGCGCGCCGCGTGCCAACCTCCGCACGGGGGATGTGACGCCATCTCTGGCGGTCGCCCCCAGGCCCACGGCCAACACCGAGGCCTGCGGCCGCAGAGATCTTGAGGGAGCCGGAAAGCCAGCGGTGAAGTTCAGCGACCGTCCTGATCCCGCGGGGTTCTCCCGTAGGCGCGATAAAAGGCGTTCTGGAAGAGTTCCTGCGGGTCGTAGTGGCGTTTGAGGGCGAAGAACTCCGCGGCCCGTGGGTAGGCCCGGTTGAACTGCTCCGGGGTCGCGTCCAGCCGGTAGGGCAGGTAGTAGGTGCCATCCACGACCAGCGCCGCCTCGACGAGTTCACGGGCGAGGATGGCGCCGCGCGCCGCCGCGGCGGGGCTGGTCGCCTGCTCGAAGAGGAGCACCAGGCCGAAGGTGTCCTCCCCCCGCGCGTAGGCCAAGAGGCTGTCGGGATCGCCCCGCACGTCGCGCACGGTGACGTTGAGCAGGTCGGGGCCGTCCGCGTCGGCTGCGTGCGAGGCGATGATCGTTCGCAGGCGCTCCAGGAACTCCGCGAGCCGGGCGGGGGGCACGAAGAGTTCTTGCAGGATGTCGGTGCGCCCGGCCGTGCGGTTGCCGTAGAAGGCGGCCGGCGCGTCGAGGATGGCGTTGCGCCGGTAGGTGCCCCCGCCGAAGGTCTCGCCCAGCGCCTTCTCCGCCCGCCAGCGTAAGCTCTTGCCGTAGGCGCTGCCGGCCGAGCCGCGGAACACCGTGCGCTTGAGGTCGTCCACCAGCCCCGGGCCGGCCTGGGGCCGCGGGGGTGAGGCGCCGCCGTTGCCGTTGCCGCCGGGGTCCTCGGGTTCCGGGTGGAAGAGGGTCAGAATGGCCTCCCGCCCGAAGCTCCCCGGGGCCACGCTCACCCGGCCATACGCCATGCCGACGCTGCCCGGGGCCGCCCCGCGCACCTTCTGCCCGAAGAGTGCCGCGTAACTATGGGCTGGCACCTCCAGGGTCTCGACGCAGTAGAGGGTGTCGGCCACCACGTCGAGGTCAGCCTCCAGGATGATGCCGAAGAGCCCGTAGCCGCCCAGCACGCCGCGGAACAGTTCCGCATTCTCCTGCCGGGAGCAGCGCCTGATGCTGCCGTCAGCCAGCATCAGGCGAAAGGAGCGCACCGTGGAGGCAATCGGCCCGGAGTTCGGCTGCCAGCCGTGGCAATTCACGCTCAGGGAGCCGCCGACGCTGAAATCGTTGTTGGCCTGCATGACGGCCACCGAGCGACCCCGGGCGGCGAGAAAGGGCAGCACCTCCGACCAGCGCGCCCCGGCGCCGGCGCGCAGGACGTTGGCGGCCTCATCCAGCCCCAGGCGGCGGAAGGGCAGCATGTTCACCACCAGGCCGCCCGCGGCGATGGTGTGCCCGCCCATGCTGTGGCGCGCCCCGGTGATGGACACGGAGAGGCCTTGCTGGCCGGCGCGGCGCAACAGCGCGGCCAGTTGCGCCTCGGCCGCGGCGGGGTCGGCGGGCACGTCAAAAACCTCCGCCACTGCCGTGGCGTTGAGCCCGCTGGCGTCGTCCACCGTGCCCGCGGGCAACGCGGGCCGCGCGGCCGCCCCGCCGGGGTCATCCCGCCGGGCCGAGAGGGCCAGATGGAGCGCCGGACGGGCGGTGAAGATCACGACGGCGAGAAGCAGCAGGAGGAACGCGCTGCGGATCGGATGCCGGAGACGTCGTCGTGCGGCTTGATCATCCCGTGGCCTCATGGGTCAGCACCCTACGCAAGCCGGGGCAGTGGCCATCATCGCAAAATCCGCGGCGGCCATCGGCTCGGGTGATGCCGGGATAGGCGCGTCGAAGCCCGTCAAGAGTTTGCTGGTGACGATGACGAAGCGCAGCGGGTCGGCCGGGTCGCGGAAGCGGTCCAGCAGCTTCTCCTCCGCGTCCCGGTCGCGGGCGTGGAGCCGCCATTCCTTCGGGTCCCCCGGAGCGGCGTGCACGACCACGGCGCTGGCCCCGGGGTCGCCGAGGAGCCGGTCCATCTCGCGCTTGTAGAGCACGCAGCATTCGCGGTCGAAGACGACCACCCGCGCCTTGAAGCCGTTGGGTTCCACCTTGGCCCGGAAGTGCTCCACCATGTGTTCGACCACGGCCGCCACCCGTTCCGGGTTCTTGACCAGCGCGGCCATCTTCGCGGCGCGCTTGGCGAGGTCGTCGCGGTCCTGCTCGCCCAGCCGGTCGGTGATCCCCTGGAAAGCCTCGTCAATGGCCGTCCGGTCGAGCTTGAGCCGCACGGCGGGGGCCCCGAAGTGTAGCGGCAGGGTCGCCCGGTCGCGGATGGATTCCTGGAACGAGTAACGGCTCAGGTAGCCGCGCTCGTCCTCCTCCGCGCCGAAGGCCCAGAACGTGTTCTTGTCGGCCCGGTTGATGGGCGTGCCCGTCAGGCCGAAGAGGAAGGCGTTGGGCAGCGCCTCGCGCCTCCTGCGGCCGAGGTTGCCCTCCTGCGTGCGGTGCGCCTCGTCCACCAAGGCGATGACGTTGGAGCGTTCGTCGAGCCGGCCGCCGGCCTCGCCGAACTTGTGGATGGTGGTGATGAGCACCTTGCGGACGTCCTGCGCGAGCAGGGTCTGGAGTTCGGCGCGGGTTTCCACCCGGACCATGTTGGGCACGTCGGCGGCGTTGAAGGTCGCCGTGATCTGGGTGTCGAGGTCGATGCGGTCCACCACGATGAGCACCGTCGGGTTGCCCAGGCGTGGGTGCAGCCGCAGCTTGTTGGCGGCGAAGACCATGAGCAGCGACTTGCCATTGCCCTGGAAGTGCCAGATCAGCCCCTTCTTGGGATGACCGGCCACCACGCGCGCCACCAGCCGGTTGGCGGCGTCGTATTGCTGGTAGCGGCAGATGACCTTGCTGCGCCGGTGCCGCTCGTCCGTGGCGAACAGGGTGAAGTGCTGGAGGATGTCCAGCACGACGGCGGGCCGCAGCAGTCCCGCCACGGCGGCGCGGACGTGGCGGAGCTGGCCTTCGTCCGGGTTGGCCTCATCGCGCCACGATCCCCAGAGGTCAACGGGCATCCGCGCCGCGCCGTAGCGCAGGGCCCGGCCCTCCGTGGCGAAGGAAGACACGGCTTTCAAGTGACTCGAGCATGAGCCACTTGATCCCCGGTTTAACGAAGCTGCCCTGCCGGGAGGCGGAAAGCTAGGTGTGGCCGATTCCGGGCTTGCGGTTGACCCGGTCCACCGATCAGCGTCCCTTCGCTGGACAGCCAGCTCGCCGCCACCGCCCAGCGCCTCGGACTCACGGCGGTCACGCGCGACACCGACGATTTTGCCGGGACCGGCGTCAAACTGCTCGACCCCTTCGTGGAGAACCAGTCGTGGGGACAGACTCATGGGGTGATGGGCGCCACCGGGAATCGAACAAGGTGACAACGGTTGAGGGTTCGACTTCGGCGAACCGAGGACCGGTGATCCGGGCGGCCCCGCCGGGTGCCGGGCTGCCGATTCCTTAACGTCCTTCACAGGGGGTTGCGACACGGTGGTGGCGCCTGGGTATATCTACCGGTCCAACGCGCGTGGTCAGGCATGCGTTCGATGCGGCCACGCTCCCACGCCAACCAGCGCGCACGCGCCGCCATCCCTGGAGGGGATGAAGGCGCGTTGTTTCATCGCCCGGGTTGAACGTTCGACTAAGGCCGCCCGGGTTGGGCCGTGGTGAAGGATAGGGAAGCTACCCCGGCCAACGCGAGTGACGTTGAGGGGTTTCGCAGGGTGTCGCGCGCTGCCGCCGGTCTGGTGCGGAAGCCCGAATGGATGTGACGACACAAACTTGAACGACCATTCCGCACGCCAGGTTGGAAAAACTGCGTGCGGCCGGCGTCGGGCTGCCGATTGTCACTGTCAGACGGAGATCCCGAGGGGGTGCGGGTTCCGGGCCGGGGGCTGGCCGGACGGGGTGAGGTTCCGGCTTCCGCCATCGTGGGGGCGTTTGCCAACAGAGCGAAGCTCAAGCCCCGGAGCCGCTCGCGTAACCAATCCTGGATGATGACAAAATCTTCCCCACCCCCGTCACCCTCATCCTGGGAGCCATGCCCTCGGAGGTCCGACTGGTTCGCGCGGAACTCTCCGAGCGGGCCGCGGGCACCGTTGCCGTTTTTCCCTACGAAACGGGGATCCTGCGCGGGCGGCGCGTGGTCACGGCGGTCACGGGTGTGGGCGTGACGAACGGGGCGATGGTGGCCGCGCTGTTCTTGCACCATTTCCAGCCGGCAGAGATCATCGTCACCGGCACCGGCTCGCGCCTCAACCCGCGGGTCCGGACGGGGGACACGGTCGTCTCGCTGAAGACCACCCACCACGCCGCGGGTAGCCTGACGGACGACGGGATGGTTTACCGCAAGGTGCGCGGGCCG
Organism: uncultured Chthoniobacterales bacterium; assembly: GCA_964243185.1. Lineage (GTDB taxonomy): Bacteria > Verrucomicrobiota > Verrucomicrobiia > Chthoniobacterales > SZAS-18 > CAXTFX01. Next base: position 7,813 of record CAXTFX010000077.1, on the reverse strand, counting down.
TTGCCGGGGCAGATGACGCACTGGGCCTACGCGCCGGACCCGCGGCTGCTCAAGCTGGCGCGGGCCGCCATGCCCGGTTACGAGGCAGAACCGGTCACGGTGGACGGCGGCACTTACCGGCCGACGGTGCTGACCGGCGTGGTCACGGCCAGCGACCTGTTCGGGGTTTCCGAAGCGAAGATCGCGGACCTGAAGCGCAAGCTCGACCCGGACATCATGGAGATGGAGAGCGCGGCCATCGCGCAGGTGGCCACGCAGTTCGGCGTGCCGCACATCGTCTTCCGCGCGGGCAGCAACCGCACGCAGTCCGACCCCGGCGCGGACTATCGCGAGCTCGGGCAAACGGCCGCCGCCGCGGCCCGTTGGACGGTGCACTTCGTCGGGCAGCTCGCCGCCGACCACACCGCACGATGAAACTCTTCTCGCGCGGGGACGTCGAGGGGTTCGTGGCGGCGTTCGTCAACAACCTCGTCCAGCTCCTCATCCTGGCCCCGCTCTGCACGGGGGTGCTCGGGTTTTCACCGGGGCTGATCTACGGGCGCATCCTGCCGGGGGTGGCGATTTCCTTCCTGGTAGGCAACGGGTTCTACGCCTGGCAGGCGCGGCAACTGGCGCGGCGGGAGAGGCGAACGGACGTGTGCGCGCTGCCCTACGGGATTTCCACGCCGGGGCTGTTCGCGCACGTTTTCCTGGTCATGCTGCCGGCGAGGCAACTGGCCCTCGGCCAGGGGCTGCCGGACCCGGAGCGGTTCGCGTGGCACGCGGGGCTGGTGGCGTGTTTCCTGGGGGGCGGGCTGGAGTTCGGGTGCGCGTTCTTCGCGGGGTGGATCCGGCGGCACACGCCGGCGGCCGCCATGCTCGCGGCGCTGGCGGGCGTGGGTCTGGGGTTCCTCGGGCTGGGGTTCCTCTGCCAGATCTTCGCCGCGCCGGTGGTCGGGCTGTTGACGCTCGTGCTGGTGTTCGTCGTCTTCTTTGGCCGGGTGCGTTTCCGCGGCGGGCTGCCGGCGACGGTCGTCGTGCTGGCGGTCGGAACGGCCCTGGCGTGGGCCACGGGGCTGGCCCCGGTCGGCGGGCCGGGAGCGCGGCCGCTGGCGAACCTTCACCTGCACTTGCCGACGCCCTTGCCGGGGGAGCTGCGGGCGGCGCTCGGGGGCGGGCACCTCGTCGCGTATCTCTCGGTCGTCATCCCCATCAGGCTGCTCGGGGTGTTGGCGTCGTTGCAGAACATCGAGTCCGCGGCGACGGCCGGGGATGATTACCCGGTGCGCTCCTCCCTGGTGATGAACGGGGTGGGCACGCTGGCGGCGTCGCTCTTCGGCTCGCCGTTCCCGATGTCCATTTACATCGGGCACCCGGCGTGGAAGAAACTCGGGGCGCGGGCGGGCTATTCCGTGCTCAACGGGGTGGCCGTGGCGGTCGTCTGCCTGGCGGGGACGATGGGCGCCTTGACGTGGCTGATCCCGGCGGAGGCGGGCATCGCCATCATCCTGTGGATCGGCGTCATCACGGCGCAGGCGTTCGAGGCGACCGAGCGGCGGCACCTCGTCGCGGTGGTCGTCGGGCTGTTCCCGGGGCTGGCCGCGTGGACGATGCTGGTCGTGAAAACGGCGCTGGGCGCAGCCGGCGTCGGTGGGGCAAACGGTCCGGTGCTGGACGCGGGGCTGGTGCGAACGGCGCACGCGGCCGGGGCGTTCCTCGGCGGTGGGTTCGCGCTGGAGCAGGGGTTCCTGTATTCCGCGATGATCTGGGCGGCGATGGTGGTCTGCATCGTGGACCGGCAGTGGCTCCGCGCGGCGGTCTGGAGCGGGGCCGGCGCGCTGCTCTCGCTGCTCGGGCTGGTGCATGTCTACGCGCTGACGGGCCGGGACACCGTGACCCGGTCATCAGCGGCATTGACCTCGCCCACGAGCTCCGCGTGGCGGCCCCGGCCGCCGGACTCTCGCCGGCCGAGGTCGCTTTGGCCCAGCAACACGCGCGAGACCTCGCTTACCTGCCGGTTGGCCCCGCCCGCAGTGGCGTCGAACAAACGAAACTTTGGGCAACGCGCCTTGTTTAGCCCAAGAACGGGTCCAAGCGGGTGTGCGGGGGATGGCGGCGGAAGCAAACCGCGCTGGTCAGAACCGCCCGGCCAGTCCGCCGAAGACGTTGCCGTCGGGCGCGGCGCGCGTCAGGCCGAAGACCCCGCTGAGGTCCACGGCTAGGCTGTCCGTCACCTGGAAGACCAGCCCGGTGTCGGCCGTGAGCACGGGCGGGTCGTGCCCGGCGGAGCGGGCGGAAACCGTCGCGGCGAACTCCCGGTAGGCGGCCAGCCGGCCGTGGAGGACCCCCGGCACGGCGCGGCCCAGGCCCAGGGTTCCGGTGAAGGCGGCGCGGTGGCCGTCATCGTCGCCGTCAAAGAGGACGTCCGGCCAACGCCGCCGGCCCGGCCGCGTCGCCCTCCGCTACCGGCAGAAAACCCGGCCCGCAGACGCGCGTAACCCGCTCTAGGGAGGGAACAGTGGTGGCGGGGAAAATGCTCATCGCGGACGCGGCGGCACAGCCGGGCCGGGATGCACCCCGGGCGAGACCCGCCCCGGCGCCCAGGCCGCGTCCCGCCGGATCCAGACCACCAGGAAGAAGACGAAGCACAACGCGCCCAGCGGTTGCAGGGCGTGGGCCAGGACGCTGCGGCGCACCGCCGGCACCCACGCGCCGAGGGTTTCCGAGGCGATCAGCAGGCCCAGCGCCGCCCCCAGCGCCGCGCGGGCGCCGGTCGGCATCCCTGCCGGGTTGTCCACCGCCGCGGCTACGCCAAGGGCCAGCGCGGGGGCGAGGAAAACAAAGGTCGCCGACTCCGTCGAGGGTCCGAACAGCGTCACCCACGCGCAGCCCAGCCCGAAGGCCGCGAACGCGCTCCGGCCCCGCACCCAGCCCCGCGCCCGCTGGCCCCAGACGCAGAACGCCGCCGCCGCCGCGCCGGCCGCAACTTGGAGGACGGCGTATTGGCTGACGCCAATGGGCACCCGCGCCAGCCGCAGCAGCAGCCAGGCGTCGCGCCACGTCCCGAACGGCCCGTCGGTGCGCCGGGGGTCCGCGCCGAGGGAGGCGAACCAGGCGCGGTATTGCGCCAGGGTGTATTCCGTCCCGCCCAGGAGCAACGACAGCGCGAAGGCCCCCGCCAGGGCCAGCACCAGCCGCCAGGAGAGTTGGCGCGGATGGAGCGCGGCCAGCAGGAGGCCGAAAGCCAGCGGGTAAATCTTGAAGAAGGTCGCCCCGGCCACCGCCGCCGCCGCCAGGGACCAGCGCCCAGCGTCGGCGGCCAGGGTCGCCCCGAGCAGCAGGGCGAGCACCAGCGGGGTGGCCTGCCCGTTGTTGAGGTTACCCAGGGACAGGGCCAGCAGCGCCGTTAACCCGGCCGCCTGCCCCGCGCCGCCCGCCCACGGCCGACGCGGCAGCGCCGCGACCGCCGCGAGCAGCGCCGCCGCGTTGCCCGAGCGCCAGAGCACGCCGCCCATCCCCTCGGGCAGCCGGGCGAAGGGGGAGAAGGCCGCCGCGGCGAGCGGGCTGTAGAGAAATTCGCCCACGTTAGGGTAGAGCCGTTCGCCCGCCAGCCAGCGCGCGCCGGCCTGACGGAAGAGTCGGAAAACGGAGTTGCGTCCCGGGTGGAGTCCCGCGCGCGTCAGCACGCCGAGCAGAACCAGCGCCCAAAGTGCCCACGCCAGGGTTTCCGGGCGCCGGGCGCCGGGACGGCGGGCCGAGGTGGTCAGTGGGTTTGCGGGGGCGGCGGCCGGTCTGGTCGGCGGGGGGGGCGGGGTCAACATCGCGGGGGAGGGGGCGGGGCGAGGGTCGCCGGTCGTCCCGCCAGCTTCAACCCGCCGTGCCGACCTTGCCCAGCCAGAGGCCGATGGCGAAGACGATCCCGCCGCCGAGGATGACCTGCACGACGGTCCGGGCCAGCGGGCTCTTCATGAAGCGGAAGCGGATCCCGGCGATGGCGACCAGTTCCACCACCACGACGGCGTGGGCCAGCGGCAGGTTGGCGATCAAGAAGGGCAGGGTGTGGAGCATCCCGCCCAGGATCGTTGCCGCCCCGGTGATGGCCCCGCGCGCCACCGGCTGGCCGCGGCCCGAGACGGCCCCGTCGTCGCTGAGGGCCTCGGCCGGGCCCATCTACCGGGGTGAGGTTCGTGCGGGATGATCCGCGGGCCGAGAGGACGTAGGTGCATATGATTCATACTATGAGCCTCTGACGATGAGTCTGTTCTATAACGAAACCCAATCGTTTGCAGAACCCTTCTCCCCATAGCGATAACCCTGTTCGACCAGGGAGCCCTCGCCCTTAGACGGTGTCCTGGACTCATGACGGCGCGCGTCAGGGGTTCGAGCCCAAATGGCGGTTGAGCGCGAGACACGCAAAGGTCACAAAGTGCAGGCCGGCCAAGGTCTCAGGCAGAATCATTGCCGAGCTTACCGCAAGTTCTCGCACCGCTGCCGCCAGCACGCACCACCAACCCGTGCCGACAAACGACGGCTTGGCAGGAGTGGTGGGTTCTTCTATTCCACCTCCAACGCCGGCTGCCTCACCCGCTTGTTGACAGCCGGCGCCTTCGCGCCCGGAATTACCGGTGGGCAGGTCAGTTGAAGGCTGTTCGACGGTCGGCAGGGGAGTTTAGAACTGAAACACCGATTCCAGGGCTGCCACGGCCGCTGGCAACTCCCGGCCCAACGCGCGGGCCTGCTCCGGGTTATCCAGGGAAGGGGGAGAGTTGCTCAAACGGGCGCTCGAACCGGGCGACCGGTCCGGCCCCGCCGTGCGCCCGCGGGATGGCGCGCACCCCGGGCCAGGAACGCGGAAACCTCCCCCGCGGCCGGGATCGCGTTGGTTAAATCATAAAGGGTCGAGCGATGACGGCTGCCGGACCGGGCCGCAACGGGCGAAAATCAACCTTGGAGCGGTCCACCACGGCCCCGCGTGCCTGGAAGAACGCGCGCAGGGTAGGAGGCATGAAGGCACCATCCGGGGGTTCGGGGTTGAGGTCGAGGTAAACCCGGCCGCCGGGCGTCAGGAAACGGGTGCGAAGATCCGCCAGCAGGAGGTCCCATTCCGCCGGTCCCCACGGTGCCGGGCTGAGGTGACCGTTGAAGGCGATGGAAAATGCCGTCACCAGGTCAAAGCGCCCGCCATCGGCCGGGACCAACTCCGGCGGCAGGGGCACCCGGGGTCGAACCGGGGCGACGACGCGGCGCAGGCCCAACAAGCTGAACATCTCCCCGTAGAAGGCCGGCTCCGGCACGTCCATCCCGACCCCCTGATGGCCAAGTTCCCGGCAGAGGAACAGGAAGTAGCCCGCTCCGCTGCCCAGGTCGAGGATGCGAAGGCCCGGTCGGCCCCGGTGCAGGCCCAGGTCGTGGACGCGACGCAGATTAAGGCGGAGCCAGCGCGGAGCGTCCAGGTATTTAGGCCACTGGGCCGGGGTGCCATCCACGCGGAGGGCGGCCGGCACCGTGCCGCCGGGGCCGTAGCGGGCGGTCAGCTCGGCCAGGCCGGCTTGGGGTAGCCGGGCCAGGAACGGCTCGGCCGAGAGCGGGTAGATTCGGCGCAGAAAAGCTCGACCTGCGCTACGGTAGGGTCGGGCGGTGCCAAGGGAACGAAGGGCCGAAAGAGGGTGGTGCATGGGGAGCGGGCCGGAAGGGAGCGGGGACCGGCGCCCGTGCCCCGGCCGTTCGCTACGCGCGGTAGCAACCAAAGGATTAAGGATACGGGTAGTCACCGGCATCGCCGCCCTCACCTGCCTCGCCCCCATTCTCCCCAACTTTCTTGCACGCTCCGCCGCGGGCATCCTCCCGTTTTACGAGCATCCTGCCCGGGTGGGCATCCGCGCCGACTTTCATGACACGCCGGCCGTGGGAGGGCTTCGGATCGAAGGAGCGACGCAAGGGATCCCCCTTCCCTACGGTTTTTGCGGTTCTGGCGTGGTCGCCCGCGAGCAGCGGGGAAAAAACGACCTTTCGCGTCTCCTCCCGGTTGGGCTCGGTGCGGGCCAGGAGTTTAGGGTCGGCCGGGGTGCCTCTGGCGCGGACCGGGTTCAGCATGGCGACCAGGGCGGCGAGTGGGGTGGTAGGCAGGGTTCGGGTCAGTGACGGGGGAAAGGTTTGGCGTGCGTTGGTCACGCTTCGACCTCAACGCTCCCCGGGTGACTTCACTCTGACGGGGGGATGACAAAAAGGTCAGGCCCAAGCGGCGCGCCGCGAGCGCATCTCGCTGGCGTCAGCCTTTGACTTGTCGGGCGACCGTCCCGGTGGCCGAGCCGCGTGGCTCCATCGCTCGCTTCCGGTTTGCCGTCTTGCTCTGGGTGGCGCTCGATACCTCTGTTCGGTCCGTTTGCGCCCACCCACCGGCTCCACTGCCGGACTCCGTCGTCATCCTCGCCGACGACCTCGGCGCGACGGGCCTGGGAGCCTACGGCGACCGCCTTCACGCCACGCCCAACCTTGACCGGCTAACCCGCCAGAGGATGCGCTTCGCCAACGCCCGCACCGCCAACCCGGTCTGCTCGCCCAAATCCGGGCGTGCGCCCGGGAGAATCCCGGTGAGTGAGGGGGAAGTCCGCGGAAAAGTTTTTGCGCGTGGCGCTAGAACCGGGTGAGATGGAGAAGTGCAGGCGACCAACCGCGAGCGTCCCCCTCATCGTGAGGGAAAAGCCGGTGATCATGACCGGGGGGTCGAGGGGAGTGCCGCCGCCGGCCCCCGGGTGGAGAACCCCGAGCCGCGGTGGCCGGCCCTGGTGGCGGCCGGGGCGCTCGGGGCCCTCTACGGGGCGCTCTCGCCGGCCGTGGCGGTCGGGCCGCGCTGGTTGTTGCCCTCGGTTATCGCGGTCCTACTGGTGCCCACGGTGGTGGCCCACCGCACGGGCCGGCATTCCCTCAACCAGATCCTCGGCTACGTCATCAACGCGCTCATCACCCTGGCGGTCATCGGCTCCCTGTCGCTACTCATCGCCGCGCTGCCGCAGAAGCTGGAGTCGCCCAGCGGGTTGCTGTTCTCCGCCGCGTCGCTCTGGGCCAGCAACGTGCTGGTTTTCGCCCTGTGGTATTGGCGGTTGGACGGGGGCGGGCCGCGGGCGCGGGAGGTGCGCGGCTGCCACGTCGAAGGCGCCCTGCTCTTCCCCCAGATGCAGATGGAGGAGTCGGAGCGCGCCCGCATCGGGCAGGCGAACTGGACGCCCGGCTTCGTGGACTACCTCTTCGTGGCCTATGGGGTGAGCGCGGCGTTCTCGCCGACGGACACCCCGGTGCTCTCGCGCTGGGCGAAGGTCCTCACGATGATCCAGGGTCTCATTTCCCTGACCACCGTCGCCGTGCTGCTCTCGCGCGCCGTCGGGGTGCTCTGAGCTGACTTTGGACGCAGGCGAGTTGCGCGCGAAGAAGGGGTGAACCCAACACCCGTGTCACCAGCCGCAAAGTAGCGATCGAGCCCGTTACCCCGCCGCGGTGGGTTTGATGACCTCCACCGAGCCTTGAAGCGCCACGACGCGCTTCCCGTTTACCGCTTCGGATCTGCTGCTCCAGGGCCGCCGTGGGGCCAAGGATGGTCCCCCGCGGCCTCCGCCCACCAGGATGGCTGGCTCGTGCAAGATGCGGCCTCCCTGCCCCGCGACCTCACCGCCGCTCGGCCCGCGGCGGAGACCTGGGTTTTGGCCCGAATATCCCCCGATCCCCCGCGCTCGGGCGTGGGGCGGCCGGGCGCGGCACCTTGCACGCCCTCAAGGTGCTGCGCGGGCGGTGGCCGCCGTCGCCCCGGACTGGCTGCGGGCGCTCGCCCCGACCGGGTGGT
>CAXTFX010000076.1:0-13201 GCA_964243185.1 uncultured Chthoniobacterales bacterium | reverse complement strand
TCCGCGCCGGGGTCGCGGTGGCCGGCGCTGCGTTCGCCGAGGTAGGAGGCGCGGCGCGTGCGGGCGACGGGCGGCTCGGTCGCCAGCGCCCCCGTCGCGGCGGCCCCGGCGGCGGCGCGCAGGGCGGGAACGAGGTCGCCGCCGGCCCGCAGGGCGTCCACCGCGGGCCCGAGCGCGTCGAGCATCGTCTTGTCGCCGGGCGCCGCCTTGCCGCGGGTCTGGACGGCGCGGACACCGGCCTCGAAGGCCGTTTTCCAATCGTCCAGGGTCAGTTCGGCCTTGCCCGCGGCGGCCTTGCCGGCGTCGAGGAAGAACGAACCCAGGAGCGGACCGCTCGCGCCGCCGACCGTGCCGATCAGGGTCATCGCCACGTTCTTGAACAACGCGCCGACGTCGGAACCGCCACCGGGCGGGAGCTTGGCGACGACGGCCCGAAAGCCGCGGGCGACGTTCTCGCCGTGGTCACCGTCGCCGATGGCGGAATCAAGTTCCGTGAGTCGGGTGCGGTGCTCAACGAAGACGGCGGCGACGCGCCCGAGCCAGTCGGCGAGCAGCGCGGGGGTGAGGACGCTTGACATTTTCTGCTCGGGTGGAGGTTACGCGCCCCAGCGCAGGCCGGGGGTGACGACGGGGGCGTCCCAAAACTGCGTTAGTTGCGCGTCCAACTTTAGGACCGTGACGGACGCCCCGGCCATTTCCAAACTGGTGATGTAGGGGCCGACGAGCCGGCGGGTGACCTTCAGCCCGTGGGCCTGGACGATCTCCACGGCCTTGCGGTAGAGCACGTAAAGCTCGACCAACGGCGTGCCGCCCATGCCGTTGACAAAGAGCAGCACCTCGTCGCCCGCCTTGAACGGGCCGTCGTTGAGGACGGGTTCCAGGAGCATCCCGGCGATCTCGTCGGCGGGGGCCAGCGGGAGGCGGCGGCGGCCGGGTTCGCCGTGGATGCCGATGCCGATTTCCATCTCGTTCTCGGGTAACTCAAACGTGGGCTTGCCGGCGTGCGGCACGGTGCAGGAGGTCAGCGCGAGGCCCATGCTGCGGGCGTTGGCGTTGACCTGTTCACAAACGGCTTTCACTTCCGCGAGCGAGTGCCCCGCCTCGGCGGCGGCGCCGGCGATCTTTTCGGCCAGCACGGTCGCGCCCACCCCGCGGCGGCCGGCGGTGTAGAGGCTGTCCTGGACGGCGACGTCGTCGTTGATGATGACGGTGGCGACCTCAATGCCCTCCGCCTGCGCCAGCTCGGCGGCCATCTCGAAATTCAGGATGTCGCCGGTGTAGTTCTTGACGATGTGCAGCACGCCCTTCCCGCCGTGGACGGCCTTGGTCGCCTCCAGCATCTGGTCGGGCGTGGGGCTGGTGAAAACGGCGCCGGGGCAGGCGGCGTCAAGCATGCCGCGGCCGACGAAGCCGCCGTGCAGGGGTTCGTGGCCGCTGCCACCGCCGGACACGAGGGCGACCTTGTTGGCGACGGGCGCGTCGGCGCGGGTGATGAAGTTCGGGTCGTAGTGAACTTTGAGGAGATCGCCGTGGGCGGCCTCCATGCCACGGAGGGCTTCGGCGACGACGTTTTCGGGGGCGTTGATCAGTTTTTTCATTTCGGGGGGATAGGGGAATCTAGTTGAGCAGGTAGTTAGCCGAGAGAGCTTTGTAGTTATCCACCTGGCCCTGCGCCCAGGCGTCGTCCCGGCTGAGTTCCTCGGCGAGCAGGGCGGCGACGCGCGGGGCGGCGGCGACGCTGGCGCGGGCATCCAGCAGGAGAGCGCGGGTGCGACGGGAGAGCACGTCTTCCACGGTCCGGGCCAGTTCGTATCGGGCGGCCCAGCGCACCTCCGCCTCGGTGAACGGCAGGTCCGGGTGCAACGACTGGTCCGCGCCGGGTTGGGCACGCACCGCGTCCCGGTCGGCGCCGTAAACGTCCCCGAAGTCGCCGGTGGCGGGCCGGTCCGTCCAGCCGCGCAAGCGCAGGTCGGCGGTGCGCGAGGGTTTGGCGGGCAGGCTGCCGAGGGTGGCGGCGCGGTCCACGGCGTCCTCACCCATCTTGCGGTAGGTCGTCCACTTGCCGCCGGTGATGGTCAGCAACCCGGCCGCGGAGATGCGGATGACATGGTCGCGGGACAGGGTGGCGGTGGAGCCGACGCCGTCCGTCTTGGTGGTTTCGGCCTTCACCAGGGGGCGCTGGCCGACATAGACGCTGCGAACGTCGGCCCGGGCGGGCGGATTTTCGAGGTATTTGCCGGCGGTGCGAAGGATGAACCCGATCTCCTCCTCCAGCGCGCGCGGCTCGGGCGAGACGTGTTCGACGGGCGTGTCCGTGGTGCCGAGGACGACCTTCCCGTGCCAGGGCACGGCGAAGAGCACGCGGCCATCCTCCGTTTTCGGGATCATCACGGCGCTGTCGCCGGGCTGGAAGCGGCGGTCCACGACGAGGTGGACGCCCTGGCTGGGCGAGAGCATGTCCGGCGCGCCGGGCTCGTCCAGGCGGCGGACGGCGTCCACGAACACGCCGGTGGCGTTGACGACGGCGCGGGCGCGCAACTCGAAGGTTTCCCCGGTTTCGCCGTCCCGGGCGACGACGCCGGCGACGCGGTTGTTTTCCTTCCGCAAGCCGACCACGGAAGCGTAGTTCAACGCCGTGCCGCCCGCGTCGAGCAGGCTCATCAGCAGCGTGACGGCCAGGCGCGTGTCGTCGAACTGGCCGTCGTGGTAGAGGACGCCGCCGCGCAGGCCCTTCCGGCGCAGGGAGGGCGTGCGCGCCAGGGCCGCGTCGGTGTCCAGGAGACGGCTGGGACCGAAGCCGAGTTTTCCTGCAAGCAGGTCATACACCTTCATGCCCATCCCGTAGAATCCCTTGTCCGACCAACGGTAGGCGGGGATGACGAACCCGAGGTCGTGGACGAGGTGCGGGGCGTTCTGCCGCAGCCGGCCACGCTCGCGCAGGGCCTCGCGCACGAGGCTGACGTTGCCCTGGGCGAGGTAACGCACGCCGCCGTGGACGAGCTTGGTGGAGCGCGACGAGGTGCCCTTGGCGAAGTCGTCGCGCTCCAGGAGCAGCGTGCGGTAGCCGCGCGTGGCGGCCTCCAGCGCCGTGCCCAGCCCGGTGGCCCCGCCGCCGATGACGACGAGGTCCCAGGGCTCCGCGGCGCGCAGGGCGGCAACGAGGTCTTCCCGGCGGCGGGGCACGGCGGCAGAGTCCGTCATCGTCTTGGAACGGCGGTGGTTCAGGCGGCGGTTTCCCAGTTCCGGCTCCGCTCGACGGCGCGGCGCCACGCGGTGAGTTGGGCCTGGCGCTGGTCGGCGCCCAGACGGGGCTCGAAGGTGCGCTCGGCCTTCCACTGCTCGGTGATCTGGTCCGTGCTCTCCCAGTAGCCGACGGCGAGGCCGGCGAGGTAGGCGGCGCCCAGGGCGGTGGTTTCCGTGACCTTGGGGCGGACGACGGGGATGCCGAGCACGTCCGCCTGGAACTGCATGAGCAGGTCGTTGCGGCAGGCGCCGCCGTCCACGCGCATCTCGGAGAGGTCCAGGCCGGAGTCCTGGCGCATGGCCTCCAGGAGTTCCGCGCTCTGGTAGGCGATGCTCTCCAGCGCGGCGCGGGCGATGTGCGCGCGGGTCGTGCCGCGGGTCAGGCCAACCATCGCGCCGCGGGCGTAGGAGTCCCAGTAGGGGGCGCCGAGGCCGACGAAGGCTGGGACGAGGTAAACGCCGCCGTTGTCCGGCACGCTGGCGGCGAGGGCCTCGACCTCCTCGGAGGTGCGGAAGAACTGGAGACCGTCGCGCAGCCATTGCACAACGGCGCCGCCGACGAACACGCTGCCCTCCAGGGCGTAGTCCAGCCGGTCCTTGACCCGCCAGGCGATGGTCGTTAAGAGTTTGTGCTTGGAGGGGATGCGCTCGTTGCCCGTTTGCAGGAGCATGAAGCAGCCGGTGCCGTAGGTGTTCTTGGCCATGCCGCGCTTCAGGCACGCCTGCCCGAAGGTGGCCGCGTGCTGGTCGCCCGCGATGCCGGCGATGGGAATTTCCGCGCCGAACAGCCCCGGGTCGGTGTACCCATAAACCTCCGAGGAGCTGCGCACCTCCGGCAGCATGGAGCGGGGAACGTTCAGGATGCCGAGGAGTTCGTCGTCCCACTCACATTTTTCGGTGTTGAACAGCAGCGTGCGCGAGGCGTTGGTCACGTCGGTCAGGTGGAGCTTGCCGCCAGTGAGTTTCCACACCAACCAGGAGTCCACGGTGCCGAAGGCGAGCTCGCCGCGGTCGGCCTTTTCCCGGGCGCCGGGGACGTGGTCGAGCATCCAGCGCACCTTGGTGCCGGAGAAGTAGGCGTCAACCAGGAGGCCGGTTTTGCGCTGGAACGTTTCCTCGTGCCCGGCCGCCTTGAGTTGGCCGCAGAAGTCCGCCGTGCGGCGGTCCTGCCAGACGATGGCGTGGTGGATGGGCTGACCCGTGGAGCGGTCCCAGACGAGGGTGGTTTCGCGCTGGTTGGTGATGCCCAGCGCGGCGATGTCGCTGGGGCGCGCGCCGATGCTGGCCAGCGCCTCGCCGGCGACGCCGACCTGGGAGGACCAGATCTCGTTGGCGTCGTGCTCCACCCAGCCGGGCTGGGGGAAGATTTGCCGGAACTCCTTCTGCGCGGTGGCGAGCTGGTTGCCTTCCCGGTCAAAGATGATGGCGCGGGAGCTGGTGGTGCCCTGGTCGAGGGCGAGGATGTATTTGGACATGTTCGGGGAGTTAAGGAAACGGAGGGGTAAACGGGCTCAGGCGGAGGTGGGCCGGATGCGGTCGGCGGTGGACTCGGTCTCGCTGTGCGTCGGGTCCATGCCGGTGACGGGGGTGACGACGTCGTGGGCGCGAACCAGGGCGCGCCCGATGAAGAGGTCGTAGAACAGCGCGCCGAGGATCGCGCCGACGATGGGGCCAATCACGGGCGGCAACCAGATGCCGGTGCCGTCGGTCAGCCCGTTGTTCTTGAAGCCGGCCACGACGGCAAACAGGCGCGGCCCGAGGTCGCGGGCCGGGTTGATGGCGTAGCCCTGCATCCCGCCCCAGGCGATGCCGATGCCGACGACGATGAGGCCGATCATCAGCGGAGTGAGGTTGGCGCCCGGGGGCGCGTTGTTCTTGTCGCCGATGGCCAGGATGAGCCCCATCAGGATGGCCGTGCCGACGACCTGGTCGAAGAACGCGGGGAAGAAGCCCGGCACGGCCGGGAAGGTCGAGAAGATGCCCGTGGTGTGGTCCAGCGCCGGGTCCACCGTGATCCACTTGGCGTAGTAGTTGGCGTAGAGCAGCGCCGCGCCCGCGAACGCCCCGGCGAACTGGCCGGCGATGTAGTGCGGGCACTTGTTCCAGGGAAAGCGCCCGGTGAGGGCCAGCGCGATGCTGACGGCCGGGTTCAGGTGCGCGCCGGAGATCGTGCCGGCGATGTAGATGCCCATGGTCACCGCTAGGCCCCAGGCAATGATAATGTTCGTGTAGCCGCCCTTGACGACCTCGCCGGGGATGGGCGGGTTGCTGCCGAAGAGGACGACCATCGCGACGGAGCCGCAACCGAAGAGGATCAGGACCATGGTCCCGAAGAACTCGGCGGTAAATTCCTGTGCTCGGTTGTATTTCATGGGTCAATGCGCTGAAGCGTTTTTACGGGGTGGGTGTTTGGGGGGACGTGAAGTGCCACCGGCCGGCACGACGCACGGGCGCAAGGGGGCGCGGGGCGGCCACGCCGGGAACGGCGCGGCTTCGTCCGCTTCTCCTGACCCGGGGGAATGGGGCAAGTGGCTTGACGGGGGCGACCTTGACGAACTCTGAACATTGCGTCAACCGAAATGGACAAATGTTCGTAAATTTTTCGCCTCCGGAATGGTTCCGCAGAAATTCTTGGCTGGACCATCGCTCACCGGTTTCTGACCTTCTCCCTCCGCCCCCCGCGTGAAAGCTGTTGACGACCAGACTGCCCTCGCCGTGAAGGTGGCGCGTCTCTACTATTACCAGGGGATGACCACGGAGGCCATCGCGGCCGAACTGGGGCTCTCCCGGCCCCGGGTTTCCCGCCTGCTCACCTTCGCGCGGCAGAGCGGCCTGGTGGAAATCCGCGTGCACGATCCGCGGGGCCAACCGCAAGAGCTGGAGCGCGCCCTCCAGGAACGCTACGGGATCGCCTCCGCCAAGGTCATCGCCGTGCCGCCGAACTCCCGGGAGGAGGAATGGTTGGAGCGCGTGGCCGCCTTCACCGCCAACCACCTCAACGGCCTGATCCACTCCGAGATGGTCGTCGGTCTGGCCTGGGGCACGACCATGCACGCGGTCTCGCGGCACCTCACCCCAAAACGTTGCGCCCGGGTGGACGTGGTCCAGCTCAACGGCTCCAGCAACCCCAACGTGTTCAATAACTACTACACCAGCGAAATCTACTTCCGCTTCGCCGAGAACTACGGCGCCCGCGCCCACCTGTTCCCCGTGCCCGCGTTCTTCGACAGCCCGGAAACCAAGCGGGCGATGTGGCGCGAGCGCTCCGTGCAGCACCTCCTGGAATTGGCCACCCGCGCGGACCTGTTCCTTTACAGCATCGGCGCCGCCGCGGCCAAGCAGCCCAGCTACGTTTACGTCGGGGGATACCTGGAAACGGCTGACCTCGGGGAGTTCGAGCAGGAGGGGATCGTCGGCGACATCGCCACGGTTTTCTTCCGCGCCGACGGCAGCTACGCGGATATTCCCCTCAACGCCCGGGCGAGCGGGCCGGACCTCGGGCTGTTCCGCCACGCCAAGCACGCCCTCTGCGTGGTGAGCGGCCTGGGGAAGGTCACGGGGCTGCGGGCCGCCCTGCACGGCAAGCTGATGAGCGAGATCATCGTGGACGAGCCCACCGCCCGCGCGCTGCTGCACCTCGACGAATCTCCGGCGGAGAACCGGAACGCGGAAACAATCTGACGACCGGGAAACTTGTCCTCAACCCCCGGCCGCCAAACCATCGCGGCGGACCGATTCTGTCCTGCCTGGCCGGAGATGATCCGCCCCGGGCTTTTCTCCTTAACCCCCCACCCGAAACAACCCAACCGCACCTTCCATGAACGCCCTGGTCCTCGAAAAAGTCGGCGAACTGTCGCTACGTGACATCCAAATGCCCGAGACGGTCGGGCCGCGTGACGTCAAGATCGCCATTCACACCGTCGGCATCTGCGGCAGCGACGTTCACTATTACGAACGGGGAAAGATCGGTCCGTTCGTGGTGAAGGCCCCGATGGTGCTCGGCCACGAGGCGTCCGGCACCGTGGTCGAGGTGGGCCGGGAGGTGCGGCACCTTGAAGAAGGCGACCGCGTGTGCATGGAGCCGGGCATCCCGGACCCCAACAGCCGCGCCTCGCGCGAGGGCAAATATAACCTGGACCCGGCCGTGCTCTTCTGGGCCACGCCACCCGTCCACGGCTGCCTGACCGGCCACGTCGTCCACCCGGCGGACTACACCTTCAAGCTGCCGGACAACGTCAGCTTCGCGGAGGGCGCGATGGTCGAGCCCCTCGCGGTCGGCCTGCACGCCGCCACCAAGGCGCGGATCAAGCCGGGCGACCTCGCCGTCGTCATGGGGGCGGGGCCCATCGGGGTGGTGACCGCGTTGGCGGCGCTGGCCGGGGGTTGCAGCAAGGTCATCCTAACCGACATCCAACAGCCCAAGCTGGACCTGGCGGCCAAGCTCGGGCCGATCATCCCGGTCAACGTCGCCAACGAGAAGCTGACCGACGTGGTCAACCGGGAGAGTGACGGCTGGGGTGCGGACATCGTGTTCGAGGCGAGCGGCTCGCCGCGGGCGATCATGGCCGCCCTGGACCCGCTCTGCCCGGGGGGCCGGGTCGTGTTCGTCGGCCTCCCGCCGGAGCCGGTGCCGCTGGACATCAGCCTCGCCAGCGTGAAGGAGGCGTCCTTTGAATCCGTGTTCCGCTACGCGCACGTGTTCCCGCGGGCGCTGGGGCTGATGAGTTCGGGGAAGATCGACGTCAAACCCCTGATCACGGACCGCTTCCAGTTCGAGCAGAGCGTCGAGGCGTTCAACTACGCCTGCCATATGCGGCCAGACAGCGTCAAAGCCCAGATTACCGTGGCCGGCAGCCCGGCAATCTAAGTTCGCTCTGACAGCTCGGGAGGGACCCGCCCCGTCGGGTCGCCGTTTGCACCCTCTACGTCTCTTTCCCAACGCGGCGGACCCGACGGAGCGGGTCCCTCCCGGCACTAAACGAGCCGGCCGACCGAACCTAGCGCGCGGCGGCTCCCGCGGCCGTGACCCCCCGGTGATGCACCGCGCGCTGGAGCAGGATGAACACCAGCAGCAGCACGCCGATGGCGATGCGGGCATACCAGGAGTTCAACGTGCCCTCAAAGGTGATCATCGTCTGGATGGCGCCCAGGATCAGCACGCCGAACAGCGTTCCCAGCACGGAGCCGACGCCGCCGGTCAGGAGCGTCCCGCCGATGACCACGGCGGCGATGGCGTCCAGTTCCAGGCCGACACCGACGCTGGCGTTGCCCGAGGAGGTGTAAACGCTGTAAACGATGCCCGCCAGCGCGGAGCACAACCCGCTCAACGTGTAGGTCGCCACCTTCACCCGGCTCACCGGCAGCCCCATCAACCGGGCCGACGGCTCGTTGCCGCCCACGGCATACACCGTGCGCCCGAACCGGGTGAAGCGGCTGACCCATGTTCCCAGCGCGAGCACGACCAGAAACACCAACGCCGTGGCCGGGAACGTTTCCCAACCCGAAATGGCCCGGTAGAAGGGGTGGTCAATCGTGACCGACTCCAGGCTCAACACGAACCCCAGGCCGCGGGCGAGGAACAACCCGGCCAATGTGACGAGGAACGGCGGCAGCGCGAACCCCTGGATCAGCACGCCCATCCCGGCCCCGAACAGGCCGCCGACGAGTTCCGCCACCGCGAAGGCCGCCAGCGGGTGCAGGTGCAGCTTGCCGATCAGACTCGCGACCAGGATGCTGGTGAACCCGATCACTGACCCGACGGACAGATCAATCCCCCCGGAGAGGATCACGAAGGTCATGCCCACGGCGGCGATACCGAGGAAAGCATTGTCCCCTAGCAGGTTGAAAAACACGCCGCGGCTCAGGAACCCGTCGTAGCGCCAGGCCGCCAGCCCGTAGATCGTCACGAAGACGGCCGCGGTGGCGAGCAGGGACAGTTGGGTGCGGGAGGACTTCATTCGCCGGGAGCGCCGCCGGGGGCGGCGCGACGCTGACGCCAGCGCAGGCGCCCGCGGAGGTTGTCCGACTGGAGCAGGCACACCGCGAGCACGACCAGCGCCTTTACGACCAGGGTGTATTGCACCGGCACGCCCTTGGTGAGCATCGTCGTCACCAGGCTCTGGATGATCAGGGCACCGACGAGGGAACCCACCAGGGAGAAGCGCCCGCCGGTGAGCGCGCCCCCGCCCAGCACGACGGCGAGGATGGCGTCCAGCTCGAGATACATCCCGGCGTTGTTGGCGTCAGCCGCCCGGATGTCCGAGGCGACGAGCAGCCCGGCCACGCCGGCGCAAAGGCCGCTGAAGGCATAGACCGCCATCTTGATCCCGCGCACCTGCACGCCCGCGTAGCGGCTGGCGACCTCGTTGTCGCCGATGGCCTCGATGAACAACCCGAGCGCCGAAAACCGGGTCAGGGCCGCCGTCACCACCAGCATCACCAAGACCAGCGTGACCGGGAAGGGCAGGCCGAGGAAATGGCCGCCGCTGAGAAAGCTGAAGGCGGGGTTTTCCACCGTGATGATCTGGCCTTCGCTGACGAGCTGGGCGATGCCCCGGCCGGCGACCATGAGGATCAACGTGGCCACGATGGGCTGAACGCCGAACACCGCTGTGAGCAGCCCGTTGCCGGCGCCGAGCACCACGGCCAGGACGAGCGCCACGGGCGCCGCGAGGGCCAGCCCCGTTCCCGGATGTGCCGTCAGGAGCCGCGCCGTGACGGCGCCCGCGATGGCCACGACGGCCCCGACCGACAGGTCCACGCCGCCGGTGGCCACCACCAGGCTCATCCCCAGGGCCACCAGGGCGGAGGGCGCGGCCTGCTTGAGCACGTCCACGAGGCTGCCGTAGAGGTGCCCCTGCTGGACGACGACCCGGAAGAACCCGGGCGTGAAGGCCAGATTAAAGAGCAGCAGCAGCCCGAGCGCCGCGAGCGGCCACCCGAGACGGCTCACGTCCGCGCCCCGGCGGGGAGCGGCGGCGACCGCGGCGGGGGAAATGGCCTGGGCGCTCATCACGCGGCGACGGCGGCAGTGGGGGCGGCGATGAGGCGCATGATGGTTTCCGGGTCAATCTCGTCGCCGGACAGTTCCCCGACCTTGCGGCGGTCCCGCAGCACGGCGACGCGCTGACAAACCCGGGTTAACTCCTCCAACTCCGAGGAGATGAACAGGATGGACAGTCCGTCGGCGCAGAGTTGGGCGATGAGTTTCTCGATCTCCGCCTTGGCGCCCACGTCGATGCCGCGCGTCGGCTCGTCCAGGATCAGGAGCCGCGGCTGGGCGGCCAGCCAGCGGGCGAGGATGGCCTTCTGCTGGTTGCCGCCGGAAAGGAAGCGAATGGGTTTGGCGCTGTCGGACGTGGAGATGCTCAGGGCGCGGATGTAGTTCTGCGCGAGGGCTTCCTGTTCGCGGCTGCCGAGGCGGCGCCACCAACCCCGGTTGGCCTGGAGCGCCAGGACGATGTTCTCGCGCACGGACAGGTTCGGGATGATGCCCTCCGTCTTGCGCTCCTCCGGGCAGAAGCCGAGCCGGTGCGCGATGGCGGCGCGCGGGGAGCGGAGGTCCACGGCGACTTCCTCAATGTGGACGCACCCGGTCTGCGCGGGGTCCACGCCGAACAGGAGCTTCGCCGTTTCGGTCCGCCCGGAACCGAGCAAGCCAGCCAAGCCAAGCACTTCGCCGGTCCGCAGTTCCAGGTCCAGCGGCTCCAACGCCCCGCGTCGGCCCACGCCCTCGGCCCGCAGCAAGGGCTGATGCTCCCGGGCGGTCGGCGGGGCGCCGTGCCGGGTGGTCAACGCGGCGGCCTCGTCGGCGTTCTTGCCGATCATTTGGCCCACCAGTTCCAGCCGGGGCAGGTCCGCCGCGAGGTGTTCGCCGACGAGCTTGCCGTTGCGGAGAACGGTGAACCGGTCCGCCACGGCATAGACCTGGTCGAGAAAATGGCTGACGAAGAGGATCGTCAGCCCTTCGTCCTTTAACCGGCGCAGGACGGTGAAGAGCGCGGCTACCTCCTGGGCGTCCAGGCTGGAAGTCGGCTCGTCCAGGATCAGCACCTTGGCCTCGATGTCCAGGGCGCGGGCGATGGCCACCATCTGCTGGATGGCCACCGGGTAGGTGGACAGCCAGCGGGTCACGTCCACCCGCGCGTCCAACCGGGCCAAGGCCGTCTCTGCCCGGCGGCGCATCGCCCGCCAGTTCACGGCGCCGAGCCAGGTCGGTTCCCGGCCGAGGCAAACGTTTTCCGCCACGGACAGGTTCGGAATCAGGTTGACCTCCTGGTGGACGGCGCTGACGCCCACGTTCTGCGCGTCCAGCGGCGAGCCCGGGGCAAACGGCCGGCCGGCCAGCGCGATTTCCCCCGCGTCCGGCCGGTAGTCGCCGGTGAGCACCTTGATGAGCGTGCTCTTGCCGGCCCCGTTCTCCCCCATCAGAGCGTGGACCTCCCCCGGACGCAGGGTGAAGTCCACGCGGTCCAGCGCGCGGACGCCGGGGAAGTCCTTCGAGACGCCGCGCGCCTCCAGCACGGAGGCGGGCGGCGTCCCGTTCATCTGGCGGACCATGAGGTCAAGGGAGGGGGCAGCCCCGCGGACGGCTCAGTATAAGCGGCTGGGCAGGGCGGCCTTGGCCGTGCTCTGGTCGAACAGCTCGTCCTTCATCGTGATCCGTTTTTCCACGGGCTGACCGGCGATGACCTTTTCCACGTTGTCGAACACGACCGGCCCGATGAGCGGGTTGCACTCCACGGAGCAGTTGAGCTTGCCGGCGACCATCGCCTCGAACGCCGCCTTCACGCCGTCAATGGAAACCACGATGGGGTCGGTGCCCGGCTTCAGGCCGGCTTCCTCCATCGCCTGGATGGCGCCGAGGGCCATGTCGTCGTTGTGGGCGAAGACGGCGTCAATCTTCGTGTTCTGACCCTGGGCGGCCTTGATGAAGGCCTGCATGACCTCCTTGCCCTTGGCCCGGGTGAACTCGCCGGTCTGCGACATGACGATCTTCAGACCCGACTGGCCGGAGATGGCTTCCTCAAACCCCTTCTTGCGGTCCAGCGCCGGTGCGGCGCCCGTGGTGCCCTGGAGCTCGACGATGTTGCCCTTGCCGCCGAGCTTGTCCGCCAGCCACTTGCCGGCCATCCGGCCCTCTTCCACGAAGTCCGAGCCGATGAACGCGACGTAGAGCGACGGGTCGGAAACCTGCACGGTGCGGTCGGAGAGGATGACCGGGATGTTCGCGCGTTTGGCCTCCTGGAGCACTGGCTCGAAGCCCGTCGAGACCACCGGCGCGAGGATGATGGCGTCCACCTTCTGCGCGATGAAGGCGCGGAGGGCTTTGATCTGGTTCTCCTGCTTCTGCTGGGCGTCGGAGAACTTCAGGTCAATGCCGCGTTTCTCGGCCTCGCCACGCATGGAGGTCGTGTTGGCGGTGCGCCAGGCGCTCTCGGCGCCGACCTGCGCAAAGCCGATCTTGGAGGGTTTTTTCGCGTCCGCGCCGAGCAAAGGGGCGGCGCTGAACAGGGCGGTGAACGCCAGGCACGATACGGCGGCGAGGCGGAAGGAACTGGGGAGGAGGGATTTCATATGTTTATCGGAGGGCGGACGACTTACCCGCATCGGCCTGAGCGGGGTGCTTGCCGGCGGGGAAAGCCGTCACTCCCACCGTTGAAGCCAGGATGCCCCCGAGTGTCAACTCCGAAAATAAACGCCGGTGCAGGATTCAGGAGGTCCCCAGGCCGAGGGCGTCGGCAGTCTGCCGGTCGAGGGAATCCGCGGGAGCGATCCCACGGTCACGACGGAAACGCTCCAGCGCCTCAACGCTGCCAGCGTTGAGGTGTCCGTTCACCGGCCCGCGGTAATAACCACGGGCCTTGCGGGTGCGCTGTCGGTCCCCGACGCGGACCCGGCCCCGAGTCAGGCCGGTCCCCGCGGCGCCCTGCCAGGTGTAGTAGCCCCGGTGCTCCCC
>CAXTFX010000075.1:0-13254 GCA_964243185.1 uncultured Chthoniobacterales bacterium | reverse complement strand
GGATTCCATCTCGTGCGACAACCACCGGCACCTGGCCATGAGCGACCCGTTCTGTGACTACGAGCGGCAGGTGGGCCGGTTCCTCCAACGGGCCGGGTGACGAAAATGCGTCACGTGCCCGCCGCGGTTTGCGGCTATCTTCCCCGCGGGGCGGTCCCTGGCCGCAAGGTTCCCGCCCGACGTGGGCGGGCCCCGGGCACCCGCGATCCATCCTTGGGGGAGTTCCTGAAACGATAGATTTACCGTTCCCTAGCGTCCCCTCATCCGTCGTCGTCACCTGATGGTTCCCTCCACCGCTTCCCCGCAAGGACTCACCCTCGTTCAGCCCCGAGAGGTGCGACTGGACCTCCAGGCCGACACCCAGGAGGCGGCCGTGCTGGAGGTGGCCGCGCACCTCGTCACCCACCCGGCGATGGACAATTTCGAGGCGTTCCGGCGGGACCTGCTGGCGCGGGAGGCCGCCGGCTCGACCTGCCTGAGCGGCGGCGTGGCCCTGCCGCACGCCCGGACCACGGCCGTGCGCGAGATCATCGTCGCCGCCGGCCGCAGCGCCCGCGGGGTGCGGTTCACGGGGTTGGAAGAGCCGGTCCACCTGGTGTTTGTCGTCGCCACGCCCCGCAGCCAGATCACCGGGTATCTGGCCACGGTCGGCGCGCTGGCGCGGCTGCTGCGGGACAAGGAGCGGCTGCAACGCTTGTTGGATTGCGGCACGGCCGCGGAGTTCGCGGCGTTGCTGCCGGCGGCGTGAGGGGAAAGCCCGGGTGCCCGCGAAAAGACGCGGGAGGAACGCGAAAGGGAAGAAGAAAGTGAGGGTTGACGGTTCTTGCCGCGGTTTTTTCGCATCTTTTCGCGGGTTTCGCGGGCGCTCGTTTCCCGGAGGTTCGATGCTGAACGCACGATGGCCCGTTTAACCAGCGATCCCGCAGCCGGCGCCGCGCCCGACCCGGCGCCCCCGCGGTCCACGCGCCTGATGTTCCTGCTCCGGCTGCGGGTCTGGCTCGGGGAACGGGTCAAGTTCACCGACCTGCAGACGAACCTGTTCTACGCCGGCCTCGTCGGGCTCGCCGGGGGGATCGCCTCCGTCGGGTTCCGGCAGTTGACCCACGCGCTCACGGGTCTGCTCACGGGCCGGTGGCCGGTGCCGGAGGATATTTTTGCGCTCCTCCCTTGGTGGCAGCGGCTGGCCCTGCCCGCGTTCGGCGGGCTGGCGGCGGGCTTGTTGTTGTGGTGGGGCGCGCGCGTCGGCCGCTCGGGGACCTCGACGGATTACATGGAGGCCGTCGCGCTGGGGGATGGGGTGCTGCCGTTCCGTTACACCCTGGTGAAGACGGGCTCGGCGCTGTTCACCTCCGCCTCGGGCGGCTCCATCGGGCGGGAGGGGCCGGTCGTGGCGCTGTCGGCGGTGCTCGCGTCCCTGCTCGGGCGCAAGACCCGGCTCTCCACGCCCCGGCTGCGCCTGCTGGTGGCGTGCGGGGCGGCGGCGGGCCTGGCCTCCGTGCAGAACGCGCCCATCGCCGGGGCGTTCTTCGTGGCGGAGATCGTCCTCGGGCAGGTGGTCATGGAATCGTTCGGGCCGCTGGTGTTCGCCTCGGTCATCGCCACGCAGACGGTCCAGAACTTTCTCGGCACGAACCCCATTTACGACGTGCCGCCGTTCACGCTGAACGGGAACTGGGAGATGCTGCCCTACGCCGGGATGGGGCTGATCTTCGGCTTCGTGGGGGCGCTCTACCTGCGGTTCCTGCGCCTGAGCGAGCGGGTGTTTGCCTCCTCCGGGTTGCCCATCTGGCTGCGGCTGGCCATCGGCGGGCTGATCGTCGGGGCCCTGGCGATCCATTCGCCGCAGGTTTACGGCAACGGGTTCACGGCTATCAACGAGCTGTTCCACCGCGAGCTGGTCTGGAAAACGGTGGCCGTCATCTTCGTGCTCAAGCTCCTGGCCACGGCGGCGACCTTCGGCTCGGGCGCGGTCGGCGGGGTGTTCACCCCGACGCTCTTCGTGGGCGCCTTCCTCGGCTACGCCTGCGGCGGGGCGCTGCGCTTCGCCCTGCCGCACGCCAACATCAACCCCCTGGCCTTCGCGTTGGTCGGCATGGGCGCGTTCCTCGCCGCGGCCACGCAGGCGCCGCTGATGAGCATTCTCATGGTCGTGGAGCTGACGCACGACTACCAGATCATCCTGCCGCTGATGCTCGGCTGCGTCCTGGCCTACTACACCTGCCGCGGCGCGGCGGGCGGCGCCTCCATCTACAGCGAATCCCTCCGCCGCCAGGCCGAACGCGAGGAAAAGCCGGAACCGGACTGGTCCCGCACCCTGGTCGGCGACCTCATGCACCCGGACCCGCCCCGGGTGCCGGCCACGGCGGGGTTCCAGACCATCGCGCAGAATTTCATCACCTCGCGCTACCTGTATCTTTACGTCACCGGGGAGCGGGACCGTTTCGAGGGCGCCATCTCGCTGCACGACGTCAAGCCTTACCTCAACGACGTCGCCCTGGCGGACCTGGTGATCGCCAGCGACATCGTGCGGGAGGATTTCCTGCGCGTCAGCCCGCGCACGACTTTGCGCGAGGCCCTGGCGACCTTCGCCCGGCACGACGGCGAGCGGCTGCCGGTGGTGGGGGAGAACGGGCAATCCGGCAAGCTCCTGGGCAGCATCTCGAAGACGGACGTGATCCTGGCCATCGCCTCGGCGAACGCGCCGGTGACGGTGGAAGGGGCAGGTTGAGCATCCACGCGGAGGGGGCGTGGGGAGATGCCGGCAGGCACCCCGCGGGTCGGGGTTGACGGCCACGCGCCCAACGTGGTTGGAGGAGAGCCCAAGGCTGCCGCCACAGTCCCGGTCCCATGTCGTTTTGGTGGTCAGCCGCCACCCCCTCGGGTTGAGAAAAGGTGTTGACTCGCCCTGGGTCGGAGCCAAGATCACACCGCGTTCCCACCCTGTTGCGACCCGATGAAAACTCTGTTCGTTTACCTCCTTGTTCTGCTCTGTTTCGCCGTTGGCGCCGACCGCGTCCGCGCCCAGGATCGGGCCACCACCCTGGACAGCGACCGCTACACCGACGTGGGCGCGGGCAACGTGCGCTGGGAGCAGGGCACTCTTTACCTGGACGGTAGCTACATTGCCTCCACCTCCGGGGTGTTCCCAGCCAGCCAATTCGGCCTCGACGCAGCCACCTTGGGCCAAGTCTCCGGCAAACCGGTGGTTGCGCTAAACTTCTACGCGCAGGTGCAGGTCGAACTGCCCGGCTACCTGGATAATTTCCCCCGCTCGGCGGCCACCTACAGCATCAACGGTGTGCCCTACGTCACCGTCAGCACCGTGGGCGGGAGCAACCCGCCGGGCGGCAACCCGGGTGGCCCCGCGCCCGCGACGCTGAACACCGACCGCTACACCGACGTGGGCGCGGGCAACGTGCGCTGGGAGCAGGGCGCTCTTTACGCCGACAACCGCTTCATCCCCCAGACCTCCGGCATCTTTCCCGCCAACCAGTTCCAGCTCGCGGCCGACACCCTGGCCCAAGTCAACGGCCAGCCGGTGATCGAGTTGAACCTTTACACGCAGTTCACGTTGGTTGACGGCCGCTACCTGACCAGCTTCCCGCGCTCATCGGCGACCTTCCCCATCAACGGCGTGCCCTACGTCGTCGTCGCCGCGGGGGGCGCCACGCCCAACCCGCCACCGCCTGCCAGCCTCGCTACGCCCACCCTCTCCATTACTAAACCCGCTACCGGCAGCAGCGTGCCCGCGGCCAAGGTCGTCATCAAGGGCACGGCGACGGCCGACCCGAGCCGGAGCGTCGCCCGGGTGGAATACAAACTAGGCGCGGCGACTTGGACACCCGTGACGGCCGGCACGACGGCGTGGAAGCTGACCCTGCGCGACCAGGCCCCCGGCCAGATCAAGCTCAAGTTCCGGGCGGTGGACAGCGCCGGGACCAGTAGCACCACGGTTAAGCTCACCCTCGTTGTCCAATGAATCGTTGGTGAACTACCCGGAGCGCCAGACTACGACCGGAGGTCAAAACGACGATGGCTCCGGTGACTGGGATCAAACGCCTGCTCTCACCCATCTGCATCCACCGGCCGTGGGTCCAGGCGTGGCCCTGAGCATTGCCCGCATGAAAACCCTTGTCTCCGTTCTCCTGGTGCTGATCTCGCCACGGCAGCCAACGTCAGCGCCGCCCCGGCCAAGTCGTCCTCCGGCCTCGCCAGGCGGCTCGTTGGCCTATGGATGATCGACGCCCAGCCACCGCGCTTCATTGACTACCGGGCCGACGGCACCTGGAAGCTCATGTATGCGGGCGACCCCAACGCGCAGACTGGCCGCTGGAGCGCCGAGGGTGATACCCTGCGGCGCGACTACGTGGACGGCACCGTGCGCTCGAGCCAGATCGTCTCGTTGAGCCGGTCGGCTTCGGTATTACGCACCAACGGCCAGGAGGACCACTACCGTCGCATGGTCGCCACCCGCACCGTGACCGGGCCGGTGCGCGTCATCCACTAAAGGTTGTTCGCCGCCCTGTGCTTTTGGACCCCCATGAAAGACCTTTGTCCCACTCTCAGCCCTCCCCGGCCCAGCATGACCCCGCCTTCACCCTCTACCCGAACCGCCTCCATCCGAATAGCGCGGCTCGCCTTGGTTATCTTCCTGCTTGCCGTCGGTTTCACGCCCGCGGCACGCGCCGCCGACGCGGGCCGCTACGCCGGCATCTACGCGGGCAAGGCCGAGATCGCCCTGGCCAGCCGGGACTTCAAAAACGACTTTTTCCCCTGCCGGCTGACGGTATTTCCTGACGGCCACGCCATGATCCTGACCACCGAGTTGCCTAGCGGCGTCATGGCTCTGACGGCGCGAGGCGATCTCAAAGGCAACGTGTTCCACGGCCACGCCCGGGGCCGCTTCAGCCTGCTCAACTACCACATGGCGACCGACTGGACGGTGCGCTTCTCGGGCGGGGAAGCCCGTGTGCAGGTCGTGCCCGTGAACCCGCCGCCCGGCTTCGTCAACGACGACAAGCCGATGGTGCTGCACAAGGTCCGCTCCTGACCCGATGAATTTACCTCGTCGTCGCGCCCGCCGCACGGCCGTCGTTGCCCTGCTCGCCGGCGGGCTGCTGCCGCGCTGGTCCTGGGTGGCTGCCAGCAGGACGCATACGACGCCTACGCCGACCGGGCCGCCGTCAGCGGCACCCTGGCCCAGAACGCCGCCCCGGGTGCCTCGGGGCTGGCGGCTGGCTCGGCGGAGGTCGAGCGCGTTTACTTCCTGCAAAAGTATCGCGCCAGCGCCGCGCAGGCCCAGACCGCGCGCGAGCGCGGCCAGGCGGCCGCCACCCGATTGGCCCGACAGGGCGGCCGGCCCCGGACACGCTATCTGGCCGTGCCCACCCAACCGGGACGAGCGCGCGCAGGGCCGCGCCTCGGTCATGATCTACGACACTAAGACCGAGGAGCTCGCAGCACCCAGCGTCTATGACGTGGCCGCCAAGCCGCGCACCGACAAGACCCTGCGCTTTGAGAGCTACAACGCCACCTACGTCGGCGGATAGCACCCTGGGACACGGGCGAGCCAAAGTTCTTGAATCACGTGCAGGTGCTGGTGCGTCTGTGAGTCATCTCCTTCCCGGAGATCGTCCGCTCTATCTCAACCTCGTTCCGCCTTCGCCCATGACCCCGCCGCCCAAACCTCCACCCCTGCCTCCTTCCCCCTCGGACCCGCCTCCGCCGCCTACGTCCTCCGCGCAGTTGGCGATTCCCTTTGTTCCCCAGCCTGGGCTTCCAGTGCCCCTACTGCGGCTACCGCGGCGTGCCGGTGGCGACCACGGGTCCCGTCTCCACGGGTGGCTGGGTGATGGCCGGTCATTTGCCTGGACTCATGACGGTGTGGCTGCTCGTCGTGGCCGTGGACGTCCTCGTGAAATCGCTGACCGCGGTGCTGTTAGGCACGTTGGTGGGAGTGCCGCTGGGGCCGCGGTTCACGACGCCGCTCTACAACGCGGCCAGCGGATATCTGCTCGGTGGCTTGGGGCGCGATCTGGCGGTTGCCCACCCGACCTTGTTGGTGGCCAGAACCACCCGTGCGCGGAGGGCGACCGGAGCCGGGCTTTCCAGGGCAGCCTGGGCGCATGATCCCCGGGCAACCTGACCGGTCCCAGCGGCTCGGGAGGGCGCAATCTTCCTCGGGGGCGCGCTCAACCCGTGTTCGCCCCAGCCTCACGGTGCCACGCCAGCGCTGGGGTCACCCGTGCGCACCCGCGCTCGGGCCCCCGGACGTGGTTGCCGTTTGACCGCCCCCCTCAGAACACCCGGATCGGGATCTCGGCGGGGGCGGCGAGCAGACGCTCGATCTCATCGTCCAAGCGGATGAGCGTCAGGGACATGCCCGCCATCTCCAGCGCGGTGCAGTATTCGCCGACGTAGTTGCGAACCACGGTCAGCCCCTTTTTCTCGCAGAGTTGCGCCGCGCGCCGATAGAGTAGGTAGAGCTCGCTGATCGGCGTGCCGCCGAGACCGTTGACCATCACGCCGACCCGGTCGCCGGATTTGAACGGCAGGTCGGAGGAAACGGCCTCGAAGACCTCGTCCATCAGCGCGTCGGCGGCGCGGAGCGGCTCGCGGCGGCGGCCGGGCTCGCCGTGGATGCCGACGCCCAGCTCGATCTCGTTGTCGCCCAGCTCGAAGATGGGCTTGCCCTTGGCGGGCGGGGTGCAGCCGGTCAGGGCGAGGCCCATCGAGCGCACGACGCCGTTCACCTTCCGGCCGACCTCGGCGACCTGCTCCAGGGAGCGGCCCTCCTCGGCGGCGGCGCCGCACGCCTTGATGACGAAGAAGTTCCCCGCCACGCCGCGCCGACCCACGGTGTAGGTGCTGTTCTCCACGGAAACGTCGTCGTCCACGATCACCGTGGCGATCTGGATGCCCTCGGCGTCGGCAACCTCGCGCGCCATGTCCCAGCACATCCGGTCACCCTGGTAGTTGTTGATGAGGTGGAGGACGCCCCGGGGCGAGTTCATCCGCTTGGTGCACTCGAGCACGTAGTCCATCGGCGGGGCGGCGAAGACTCCGCCCGGGCACGCGGCGTCGAGCATCCCGCGGCCGACGATCATCACGTGCGCCGGCTCGTGGCCGCTGCCGGAACCCTGGATCACGGAAACCTTGTCCGGGTTCGGCGCGTCGGCCCGGTAGATCATGTTGTATTTCGGCTCGTAGCGGAGCGTGCGCGGGTTGGCCAGGGCGAGGCCTTCGAGCATCTCGGGGATGAAGTTGGCGGGGTCGTTGACGAATTTCTTCACGTTGGTTGGGGGGGGGGGGGGGGGGGGGGGGGGGGGGTTAAAAAGAGAGCACGACGGGCGGCGGACGGGGTCGGTCAGACCTTCGCGGCGGGGATGAACGCCTCTTGGAGCGCGCCCATCAGGACGCCGACGGCGACGATGCCGGGGTCCAGCGTGCCGCGGCTGCGGTCGCCGGTGAAGGACTGGCGCCCGCGCCGGGCGACCCAGGGGCGGCTCTCCTCGGCCACGGCCTGCGCCCGCGCGGTGGCTTGGGCGAGGAGTTCGGCCCCGTTGGCCGCCTCGCCCTGGGCGGCGGTCTCTTCCAGCAGCGCGGTGATGGGTTCGAGGGCGTCCAGGATGGTCTTGTCCCCGAGCTTGGCCCCGCCGCGGGCCATCATGCCCTCGGCGGCGCGGCGGAGCATGAGAGCGAGGTCGGCGACGGTGATTTCCGGCTTGCCCTTGGCGACGGCCGCGGCGCGGAGGAACCCCGTGCCCCAGATCGGACCGGAGCAGCCCCCGACGTTGCTGGTGATGAGCACGCCGACGCGCCCGAGCAGCGCGCCGACGGAGGAGCGGTCCAGGTTCGGCCACTCGCGCTGGACGACGCGGAAGCCGGTGGCCAGGGACGCGCCGAAGTCGCCGTCGCCGCACTGGCCGTCGAGCTCGGAGAAGTGGGCTTCGTTGGCGATGGCCGTTTCGGCGATCACCTGGAGGGCGCGTTCAACGTCGGCGGTGGAGATGGTGGGGTTCATGTTCCGGGGGAGGAGGGGTGGGTAGAGGCTTTAGAGAAGCTGACGAAGCTCGCCCAGCGTGACGTGCGGGCCGGGCGGGTCGCCCAGCTCCGGGTAAACGGCGGCGGCTTCGGAAAAGTCCTCGGCGGCGGTGTAGGCGCTCTGCGTGATGACGCAGGCCATGCCGGCGCCCCGGGCCGCGAGCAGGCCGTTGCGGCTGTCCTCCACGACGAGGCAGCGCGCCGGGTCCAGGCCGAGCTTGCGGGCGGCAAGCTGGTAAACGGCGGGGTCCGGCTTCTTGCGGGGAACGATGTCGCCCGCGAAGACCCCGGCGAACTTCCGCTCTCGCTCCGGCCCGAGCAGGCGGTGGACGACGCCCTGGACGGCGCGCTCGTTCGAGGTCGAGCAGACCGCCAGGCGCACGCCCGCGGCGTCGGCGTGGTCCACCAGCCGGTTGATGCCGGGGCGGACGGGGAGCTCACCCGACTGGATGATCGCCATGAACCGGTCGGTCTTCAGCTTGTGCAACCGCAGGATCAGCGCGTCGCGCTCCGCCGGGTCGTCCACGGGCCAGCCCCGTTCGTCGAAGTAAGCCCGCATCCGCTCCTTGCCGCCGCCGACCAGGAGCAGGCGGCCGTAGAGGTCCACGTCCCACTCGTCGGGCAGGCCGGCGGCGGCGAAGGCGCGGTTGAAGGCGACGCGGTGGCCGTCGCGCTCGGTGTCGGCCAGCACGCCGTCGCAGTCGAAGAGCAGGGCGTCCATGCGGCGGGCGGTAGGTTCAGGCGTGGGGAACGTCCGCGGCCCGACCGGCGCCGCCGAACTGCTGGATCTTCTCGGCCACCAGCCGCTTCATGCCGTTGAACTGCGCTTCGAGCACCTTCAGCGGCTCGTATTCCTTCGGGTGCGCCTGGTGGTAGGCGATGAAGTCATCAACGAAGACGTGCTTCAAGTTGGTGGAAATGTTGACCTTGGCGCAACCCAGGCTGATGGCGCGCTGGAAGATCTCGTCCGACAACCCGGTGCCGCCGTGGAGGGCCAGGGGGGTTTCGGTGCCTTGGTAGATTGTCGTCAACACCTCCCAATCAATGTCCGGCTCCCGTTTGTAAACGCCGTGGGCCGTGCCGATGGCGGGGGCGAACACCGCCAGGCCAGCCGCCTCGCGGCAGAACTCCAACGCCTGCGCGGCGTCGGCGTGGTGGCTGTCCTCCTCGGCCACGATGATGTCCTCCTCGACGCCGCCGATCTCGCCGACCTCGGCCTCGACGCCGACGTTGCGTTCGTTGGCCATCGCCAGGACGCGCCGGGTCAGGCCCAGGTTCTCGGCGAAGGGCTTGTCCGAGGCGTCAATCATCACCGCCGTCCAACCCGTCTGGATGCAGCGCTCGATGAGCCGGAGGTCCTTGCCGTGATCCAGGTGGAGGGCGACGGGCACAGACACGGCGCCGGCGAGTTCGCGCGCCCAGGCCACGATGGGTTCGTGGCCGTAGTATTTGACGGTCTTGGCGGAGGTTTGAACGATGACGGGGGCGCGCAGGTCCGCCGCGGCCTGGACGACCGCCCGCATGGAGGCGTAATCCACCGGGTTGAAGGCGGCCACGGCCCAGCCGCCGTCGCGGGCCGCCGCGAGCATTTGCTTGGGGTTGACCAGGGGCATAGGAATCCTAGGAAAAGGGGGAGTCCGCCGGCGGGGGGAGGCCGGGAGTTCGTCGGACGGGGGGAACGTGCCCACGCCCGGGGGAGCAACAACCAGGTATTTTGGTCAAACTGTTGACGGGACCCGCGGCCGACGCGGACCGCTGGTTCGGCAGACGCCTTGCGTGCTGGCTCAATCTCGCGCCGATGAAGGCAGGGCAGCTTGCCCCTAACCCGCCGCCGGTCAGCGTGCCGCAAGCATCCCCGACGGCGGGTTAGGGGCAAGCTGCCCTGCCTTCATCGGCGCTGACGGTGTCGGTGAGGACGGCGCCGGGCGCAGGGTCGTGCCCTCCGACCAGGTGCCCTCGACCATGTGGAGGGCGGGCCGCCCGGGCACGCCGCGCTCGCCGCGGTGGAGCATGTCCACGAGGAGGTCCACGGCCATGACCCCGATCTGGAAGGCGTTCTTCCTCATGCCCGACAGTTCGGGGCTGTTCTCGTCCAGCGAATGAAAGGCGACCCCGACGTCCACCCCGACGCGGAAACCGGCGTGTTCCAGACAGCGCCGCACCTCGGGCAGCTTGGTCACGACCACGTCGGGCCGGTGGCGGCGGACCCAGGCCAGGAACTCCGCGGCGTCCCACGCGGTCGGCAGCCAGGGCGGGAGGCGGTTGCGGGGTGCGAGGCGTTGTTGTTCCACGAGGTAAGCCGCCAGCCAGTTGTGGTCCACGCGCTCGTCGTGGGCGCGCAGGTCCACGAGGCCGACGCGCCCGTAGCCGCGGCGGACCAGCTCGGCGAAAAGGGCGTTCATGGCCCGGTATTCGTGGTTGGAAACGAGGTGCAGGCGGGGCTGGGTCAGGGTGTGCCCGAACGTCACCGCCGCGAACTGCTCCCAGTCCAGGTCCAGCGCGGTGCCACCCCGCTCCTGCGGCGGCAGGAGGACCCCGCGGATGCCGCGCGCCCACAGAATCTTGCCCACGCGCCGCGGGGTCAGCCCCGGCGCGGCCAGCCAGAACGTTTCCAGCCGGTAGCCCCGCTCGGCGGCCCGGCGGGAGGCGCCGTCGAAGTAGTCGCGGTTGCAGGCCGAGTCCCGCCAGGCGCGTTCCCGGCGGTAGTTGGTCAGCCACGCGAGGACCGCCTGCTCCTGGACGGGCCGCTTGCTGGCGCGGTAGGCGCAGAGCGCGGCCAGGGCGGCGTCGGGCCGGTAGCCGAGGCGCGCGGCGGCGGTGCGGACGCGCTCCCGGGTTTCGGCCGGGATGCGGGGGTGGTCCCGCAGGGCGAGCGAGACGGTCGAGTAGTGGCAGCCGGCGGCGCGGGCGACGTCGCGGAGGGTGATACGGGTCGGGGGAGGGTGGGACATGGCAAGAGCGTCGGAAACCGATGACCGGCCGGCCGCCTCCCCCGAGGCGGCCGGCACGGGGGTGGGTGAGGGCCTACGGCCCGTCGGCGAGCAGGTGGGCGAGCAGTTCGTCCATCCGCACGATGGCGATGGAGCTGGCGGAATCGCTCATCGCGTAGGGCATGATTAAACGTCCGGCGTGGATGAGCGCGCCGCAGGTGTAAACGACGTTGGGCACGTAGCCTTCGCGCTCGTTGGCGTTGGGCTTTAACAACGGCTCGCGCAGGCGGCCGATGATCCTGCCCGGGTCCTTCAGGTCCAGCAGGATCGCCCCGATGCAATACTTCCGCATCGCGCCGACGCCGTGCGTCAACAGCAGCCAGCCGGCCTCCGTCTCGATGGGCGAGCCGCAGTTGCCGAGCTGGATGAACTCCCACGGCTGGCGCGGCTGCATGAGCGGCTGGGCGTCGTTCCAGAAGTGGGAGTTGTCGGAATACATCAGGAACAGGTTCTCGTTGTCCTGCCGCGAGATCATCGCGTAGCGGCCGTCCACCTTGCGCGGGAACAGCGCCATGCCCTTGTTGTGGCAGGCGCGGCCGTTGAGGGTGTTGACCTTGAAATGTCGGAAGTCGGGCGTTTCCAGGATCATCGGCAGGATCACGCGGCCGTCGTAGGCCGTGTAGGTGGCGTGGTAGAGGACGCGGCCGTCGTCATCCACGAAGCGCACGAACCGGGCGTCTTCGATGCCGTTGCGCTCGGCCTGGCTGATGGGAAAAATGATGCGCTCACTGAGCGGGGTGTTGGCCGGGAACTCGATCTCGTAATTGCTCGCCGCGAGCCAAGCCACCACGTCCACGGTGCGGCGCTGGTTCACGCCGAGCTTGCCGTGCCTGGACTTGAAGGTTTCGAGGGAGGCGTTGAGCTGGTGCAGGGCAAAGGTTTCCGGCAGCGGGTCCACGATGTCCTTGGTGGAGTTGTCGAAGCCCATCTCGCTCAACTTGCGGCGAAAGAGCTTCTTCTCATACAGCGGGTCGGAAATGACCTCCGGCGTGTTCACGTAACGGTCGTAGGGATCAACCGTGATCTGGTCATCGGCGGAAAGGATCCCGCCGCGGAACTCGATGGAGGAGATGTGGCCCTCGCCCGTCGCGCGCAGGCTCATCACGAACCGCAGCGCGCCGAGGGGCAGCCCGCTCTGGTCGGGGTGGGCGACGATGGAGGGGTTGAACAGCGCGGCGCTTTCCAGGGAGTATTCGTTGGTGAAGTGCGCGCCGATGAGCAACTGCCGCCCGCGGTCGGGCAGCGCGCCCCCGGGGACCTGCGGCGCCACCTTGGCGTAGTGGCGCTCGAAGAGCTTGGAGATTTCCAGGTGGCGGTCGCCGAACTCGGCGAGCACCTCGGTGAGGAGCCGGCGCACCTCGAGGTCCGGCAGCGCCAGGACGCAGCGGATGATGCGGTTCACGCGGTGGACGTCCGCCGGGATGAACGGCCGGAGGACGACGCGGGTGCTGTCGGGCAGAAACCGGATGCGGGTGCGTTGGACGGCGATGGGTTCGGTGATCATGCGGCAGGGCGTGGGTTGGACGGACGGCGCGGACGAACGGGCGGCCCTGGGGGTGAACCACCCGGGATTCGTTTCCGTCCGGCGGATTGGCGGGGGATATCTCCCGGTCCCGCGCGGATCGGTCAGACCGGACCGCCTCCCCCGAGCGCGACCTCCCGGCCCGTTGCCAACGAGTCGGCCACCGCCTGCACGACGCGCATGTAGCGGACGCCGTCGGCGAAGCTGGGGCCGGGCTGGACCTGGGCGCGGCTGCGGACGGCGTAGATGAAATCCTCCTCCACCCGCCAGGGCACGGCCAGCTCGGGGGGGATGTCCAACTCCGACCGTTTCCCGCGCCGGTCGGCGTAGGTGATCACGTCGCCCTCGAAGTCATAGGTGAGCGACCCTTCCCGCCCGTAGATCTCCAGGCGGTCGCCGGGGGCGCCCGCGGCCACGCCGGAGAAGTCCAGGGAGCCTTCCGCCCCGTTCTCGAACGTGCAGAGGACATGGAGAAAGTCCGGGACGTGGACCGCGTAACCCTGCCGGTCGGGAAACACGATGCCGCCGCGGGCCTGGAGCCGCCGGACCGGCCCGAGCCAGCGTTGGAGCACCTCGGCGTAGATGCCCAGGGTGAGGACGTTGTAGCCGCTCAGCTCGTCGCGCTGGCGCCAGTGCGCGGGGGCCTCGGCGTCGAGGAACCGGCCGTGCAGGCTGCGCAGGCGGACCTGGTGGACGGGG
>CAXTFX010000074.1:0-13255 GCA_964243185.1 uncultured Chthoniobacterales bacterium | reverse complement strand
GCTTCCAACACCTCCGGGCGATGGACCCGCACTGCCGCATCCTCATCTCCAGCGGCTACAACCTGGACCTTAACGACCGCACGTTGCTGAAGGAACAGGCCGCCGGGTTCCTGCCAAAGCCCTACGACCTCAACCAGCTCCTCGAAAGCGTCGAGCGCGCCCTCATCCAGTCGCCGGAGGCGCCCGAGGAGGAGGAAGCGGGGGTGGAGGTGGCGGCTGAGGCAGGGTAGCGCCCGGTCCTGACGCACCTCCGGGGAGGCCGCGTGGGGCGTCATCAGACACCTCCGTCGAAAGTCTTTTTTGTCCGCAGATTACGCGGATTTACGCAGATTTTTTACGGGGTGAGGAGAAACAGAGGACACCGCTTATCGGAACTCCGAACCCTGGCCTTGAAATCTGCGTCATCGGCGTAATCGGCGGAGAAAACTCCGGCGCGGTCCCTTCTGCCGGCGGTCAATTGAAAGCTGAACGGCGGCGCCCCGGAGGTGCGTCCCGGCCGGTCGGTGCTACCTTTCCCGCGCAGTGTTTAACTCCCCGCTTTCCCCCGCCGGCGCCGACGCCCCGTTGCCCACGCCGGACGAGATCCAGAAGAAACTCGGCGAGTTCATGCGCTCGCAGTTCGGCGACAAGGTCCGTTTCGCCACCTTCTCCCAACCTGCCAGCGCCGAGGCCGGCTCGCCCGCGGAACCGGCGGCCACCCCGGCTGAGGGTGAGGGCCGCATTGACGAACTCCTGCGCTTCCCCTTCCAGCCGCGCGACGTCAAGCGTCACCTGGACCGCTTCGTCATCCGCCAGGACGAGGCCAAACGGGTCCTCGCCGTCGCCGTTTGCGACCATTACAACCACCTCCGGCACCTCCGCGGCCTGACCCGGGACGGCGGCGCCGACGGCGAGCGACAGGCCGCCGAGCTCGAATACGCCAAGCAAAACGTCCTGCTCCTCGGTCCGACCGGCGTGGGGAAAACCTACCTCGTCAAGCACGTTGCCGAGCTCATCGGCGTGCCCTTCGTCAAGGCGGACGCCACCAAGTTCTCCGAAACCGGCTACGTCGGCGGGGACGTGGAAGACCTCGTGCGCGACCTCGTCGCCCGGGCCGACGGGGACGCCGCGCTGGCCCAATACGGCATCATCTACATTGACGAGATCGATAAGATCGCCGCCGCGTCCAACCTCGTCGGCGGGCGCGACGTGTCCGGCCGGGGCGTGCAGACGACCCTGTTGAAGTTGATGGAAGAAACCGAGGTCCCCGTGCGTAACCCGATGGATATCCAGGCGCAGCTCCAGAGCGCCTTCGACGGTCGCGGCAAGGGGGGCAAGGGCGGGCGCAAGGAAACCATCAACACCCGGCACATCCTGTTCATCGTCTCCGGCGCCTTTGCCCGGCTGCCCGAGCAGATCGGCCGACGGCTGCGGCAGGAAACCCGGGGCATCGGCTTCGGCACGGCGGCGGGGCCGGAGCCGACCGACCACGAGCTGTTCCGCGACGCGACCACGCGGGACTTCATTGACTACGGCTTCGAGCCGGAGTTCGTCGGCCGCCTGCCGGTCCGCGTGGCCTGCGAGGCGTTGGACGCCGATGCGCTCTACGAGATCCTGCGCGGTAGCGAGGGCAGCGTCCTGCGCCAATACGAGCGCGCCTTCCGCGCCTACGGCATCGAGGCCACGTTCACCGACGAGGCGTTACGCACGCTCGCCGCCCGCGCCGCCGAGGAGAAAACCGGCGCCCGCGGCCTGCTCACCGTCTGCGAGCGCTCCCTGCGCGGCGCCAAATACGAGCTCCCTGGGGCCGGCGTGGATCGGCTCGAAATTGACGCCGCCTTTCTCGCCGACCCGGAGGCGACCGTCGCCTGCCTCGTCACCGCCGGCCACGCCCGGCAGGACGCCGCCAGCGCGCGGGAGTGGGCCGGCGCGTTCAGCCGCGAGCACGGGCTGGAGGTGACGTTCGACGACGGGGCCGTGGCCGCGCTGGTCGAGCGGGCCGAGCGGGAGCACGTCGGCGTGCGCGAGCTGTGCGGCCGGTTGTTCAAGGATTACCAGTTCGGCCTCGGTCTGGTCGGCAAGAACACGGGCCAGCGGACGTTTCCCCTCGACCGCACGGCGGTGGATGCCCCGGACCGTTTCATCAGCGAGCTGGTCGTGCGCTCCTACGGGGAACGTTGAAACCGCTCGACGCGCGGGACCGGCGGGTTCCGCCCGGCTCGGGCGAGGGCAGGTTTCCGAAGGGAGGAGTGAGCAGGGACGAAGTTTCCGCGGTTGGGGCTGAACATCCGATGGAGGGATCGTTATCACCGCAGCGAAACGCCTTTCGGTAGACCGCTGGTGAGGGTGGGCCGCGACGGAGTTTTGTCCGCAGATGACGCAGATATCCGCAGATTTTATAAGGGTGGAGAGGAGGCCAGCAAACGCCCCCGGCGGTAGCGGGCCTCAATTTGAGCGGCGGGGTAGGGCGGCTGATCCTTGAGCCGCCGCCGTTAGCGCTCGCGGCACGCCCTCCCGCGGCGGCTTAGGGGTAAGCCGCCCTACCCCCGCCGCCGAGGTTGCCAAACTGAGGCCCGACCCCCCTTGAGCCGAAACTCTGAACCCCCCCCTGAAAATCTGCATATATCTGCGTAATCTGCGGACAAAAAGGCTTTCTAATGTTCGTTGGGTTTCATCGTTGCCCCCGCTCTCGGACGCGGCGCGCCGCTACCCGGCCCGCCCCCCAGCCAGCACCTTGCTCCC
This sequence comes from uncultured Chthoniobacterales bacterium, assembly GCA_964243185.1. GTDB lineage: Bacteria > Verrucomicrobiota > Verrucomicrobiia > Chthoniobacterales > SZAS-18 > CAXTFX01. The sequence continues at coordinate 10,534 of CAXTFX010000074.1, read as the reverse complement.
GCGCGATAGTCCTCGTCCGCCATGATCGCCCTCTGCATTGACGCTGGCACTTCCCTCATCAAGACCGTGGCATACGGCGACCGCGGGGAGGAGCTCGGCGTCGCCCGTCGGGAAACCCTGGTGTCGCGGCCCCGGCCCGGCTTCTCGGAGCAGGACATGGGGGACGTTTGGCGCGCGGTGGTGGCGACCGTCCGCGAGGTCCGCAGCCGCCTGGCCGGGGAGCCGATCCGCTTCCTTTCGCTCACCGCGCAGGGCGACGGCGTGTGGCTCGTGGACGAGGCCGGGCGGCCGACCGGGCCCGCCATCCTGTGGAACGATGCCCGGGCCGCCGCGACCGTGGACCGCTGGCGCGCGGCGGGCACCCTGAAGGAAGCCTTTCGCCGCAACGGCTCGCAAACCTTCGCGGGTTTGCCCAACGGCATCTTCACCTGGTTGCGGCAGCACGACCCGGACCGCCTGGAGCGTTCACACAAGTCGTTGTGCTGCAACGGCTGGATTTTTTCCAACCTGACCGGACGGCTCGCCGTGGACGAATCCGACGCCGCCGTGCCGTTCCTGGACGCGCGCACCCGCCGCTATGCGCCCGAACTGTTCGAGCTCTACGGTTTGTCGTGGGCGCAGCGACTGCTCCCGGACGTGCTCTCCGACGCCGAGCGGGTCGGGGAGCTCTCGGCCGCCGCCGCGGGCGAGCTGGGTCTGCCGCGGGGGCTGCCGGTGGTGATGGCGCCCTACGACGTGGCGGCAACCGCCATCGGCGTGGGCGCGGTCGGTGACGGCCAGGGGTGCAGCATCCTGGGCACGACGCTCTGCACGGAGGTGGTCGTCCGGGAGTTGGACCTCGCCGGGGAGCCGTCGGGGCTGACCATCCCGTTCGGCCCGGACCTCTACCTGCGCGCGTTTCCCACGCTGGCGGGCGCGGAGGTGATCCACTGGGCGTTGCGGCAGTTGAACCTCCGGGAGCCGGCCGACCTGAGCGACCTCGCCGCCCAGGCGGCACCCGGTGCGGGCGGCCTCCTGTGCCTGCCATACCTTTCGCCCGCCGGTGAGCGCGTGCCTTTCCTGAACACGGGCGCGCGCGGCTCCCTGCACGGGATGAGCCTGGAACACGGCCGCGAACACGTCGCCCGGGCCGTTTTCGAGGGGTTGTCCTACGTCGTCCGAGATTGTCTCGGGGCGTGGCGGGCGTCGGAGCCGTTGCAAACGTGCGGGTTGTGCGGGGGCGGCGCCAGCAGCGAGCTGTGGTGTCAGATCATCGCCGACGTGACCGGGGTGCCCACCTTCCGGCCGGCGGACCGGGAGGTGGGCGCCAAGGGGGCGTTCATCGTGGGGATGGTCGCGACGGGCGTGGAAAAGGACCTCGCCAGCGCGGCGCGGGACTTCCTCCGGGTGCGGGACGGGTTCGAGCCGGACGCGGGCCGGCACGAACGTTACCGGGATTGGTTTGAAGATTTCTTGTTCGTCCGGGAGCACGCCCTGCCCGTTTGGGAGCGCCTGGCCGCGTCTGCCCGTGGTCTTGACGGGCAGTTCAAGGGTGGTTAGAACCGTTGCCATGACGTCTGGAAAGACCGCTGCCGAACCGGCCTGGCTGGGGCTGGACCTGGGGACGCAAAGCGTTCGCGCGCTGCTCGTTTCCCAAACGGGCGCGGTGCTGGGGGGCGGGACGAGCCCGCTCACGAGCCGCCGGGAGGGGGCCACGCACGAGCAGGACCCGGAGGACTGGTGGCGCGCCACCGCGGCGGCCTGTCGCCAGGCCACCGCCGGGTTGCCGGCCGGAGTCCCCGTCCGCGGGCTGGCCGTGGATGCCACGTCCGGGACGGTCCTGCTGGCGGACGCCAACGGCCGCCCGCTCACGCCCGGGGTGATGTATGACGACGCCCGCGCCGTGGAGGAAACCCGGCGCGCCAACGCGGCGGGCGCGGAACTGTGGGCCGCCCTGGGCTACCACCGGATGCAGGCTTCCTGGGGCCTGCCGAAGCTCCTGCGCCTCCTCGGCCCGCGCCCGAACCCGCCCGCCGGCTCGAAACTGCTCCACCAGAGTGACTTCATCAACCGCCGCCTGACGGGTGGCGACGTGGCCACGGACCTCAGCAACGCCCTGAAGACCGGGGTGGACCTCCTCCGCGAACGCTGGCCCCGGGAAGTGTTCGCCGCCCTCGGCGTGCCGGAAGCGATCCTGCCCGCGGTCGTGCGCTCCGGGACGACCCTGGGCGTGGTTTGCCCGGGGGCCGCGGCCGAGACGGGTCTCCCGGTTGGAACGCCCGTGATCGCCGGGATGACCGACGGCTGCGCCGCCCAGATGGGGGCGGGGGCGCTGCACGTCGGCAGTTGGAACGCCGTGCTCGGCACCACGCTCGTCCTCAAGGGGGTCACGCCCGCGCTGATCCAGGACCCCGCCGGGGTCGTCTATTCCCACCGTTCGCCGGACGGCAACTGGCTGCCCGGGGGGGCGTCCAGCGTGGGCGCGGGCGCGCTCGCCAAGCACTTTCCGGGGGGCGACCTCCGGGCGCTCGACCAGGCGGCGGCGGCGCGCGAGCCGGCGACCGTGGTTACCTATCCCCTGCACGGGCGGGGCGAGCGTTTCCCGTTCGTCGCGCCGGGGGCGGAAGGGTTTACCCTGGGGCAACCGGCGGACGAAACCGATCGGTATGCCGCGCTCCTGCAAGGGGTCGCGTTCGTCGAGCGCCTGTGCTTCGACTACCTGGACCTGCTGGGGGCGCCGGTCCACGGGCCGCTCGTGCTGACGGGCGGGGGCGCCCGGAGCCGGTATTGGTGCCAGCTCCGGGCGGACGTGTTGGGCCGCCCCGTCACCCTGCCGGAGAACGCCGAGGCGGCCCTCGGGATGGCCGTGCTGGCGTCGTCGGGCGGGCGCGGGGTGGCCGATACCGCCTCGGCGATGGTGCGGGTGCGGGAGGTGATTGACCCGCGACCCGGGGCCTCCGGGCGTTTCCGAGCGTCCTACCTGCGGTTGGTGGACGAGTTCGCCCAGCGCGGCTGGGTGCCGGATCAGGTTAAGCAACACGCTTGGCGGAGGGCCGATACGCCATGACGCACGTCTTCCTCGTCCGGCACGGCGCGACGGTCTGGCACGCGGAGAACCGCTACGCCGGCCGCAGCGACGTCGCGCTCGACGCCGCCGGTCGGGCGCAGGCCGAGCGGCTCGCCCTCTGGGCGGGTCAGGCGGGCCTGAACGCCGTGTGGTCCTCCCCCCTGAGCCGCGCCCGGGTGACGGCCGAGCCCTCGGCCCGCGCGGCGGGGGTGGGGTTGCAGGTTGACGACCGCCTGCGCGAGTTGGACTTCGGCCAGGTCGAAGGGAAGACCATCCAGGAAGCCGAGCAACAGTTTCCCCAGGAGATCGAACGCTTCAAGACCGACCCGGCCGCGCACCCCATGCCCGGCGGCGAGGACCCGCGCGCCGCCGCCCTCCGCGCCCAGGCGGCCCTCCGTGACATCGTGGGGAGCTGCCCGGACGGGCGGGTCCTGGTGGTTGCCCACAACACGCTCATCCGCCTGACCCTGTGCGTCACGCTCGGTCTCCCGCTGTCGTCCTACCGCGACGTTTTCCCCGCGGTGCGTAACGGCGCGTTGACGGAGCTGCGCGTTCGCGGGCGCGTGGTTTCCCTGCTGCAATATAATACGCCTCTCCCCTCCTGAGCCCTGACATGACCACACTCATCCTCGTCGCTGGCGACCATTTCATCCTGCCCTCGACCTTCGCCAACGCCATCCGGGCGGAGCTCGGCGGCGCGGACCTCGAGTTCCGCGAATACCAGTCCCCCTGGCCCGGCGTGCCCTTCGGGAACATCGGTGAGGTCACGGAATCCTCCGGCTCGGAGGACGACGTGATCGCGGCCCTCCAAGGGGTTAGCATCTACGTGGCCAACCACGCGCCCCTGACCCGGAAGGTCCTCGCCGCGGCGCCGGACCTCCGGCTGGCGGTGATCGCCCGGGGCGGTCCCACCAACGCCAACGTCGCCGCCGCGACCGAGCACGGGGTGCTCGTCTGCAACGCGCCCGGCCGCAACGCCACGGCCACGGCCGAGCACACTCTCAGCCTGGTGCTCTCCGTCCTGCGCCGGATCCCGGAAACCCACGCCGCCCTCCAGCGCGGCGAGTGGCTGGGCAATTACTACGAATACGAGCGCAGCGGCCTGGAGCTGGAGGGCGCCACGGCCGGCCTGATCGGCTACGGCGCCATCGGCAGCCGCGTGGCGCGGATGCTCCGGGGCTTCGGCTGCCACGTGCTGGTCTATGACCCCTACGTCGCCGCGGAAACCCTGGGGGGCGATGCCGACAAGGTCGAGTTGGACGAGCTGCTCGCCCGCTCGCAGGTCGTTTCCCTGCACGCCCGCGCCACCGCCGAGAACCGGGGGATGATCGGCGCCGCGCAGCTTGCCCAAATGCCCGCCGGCTCGGTGCTCATCAACTGCGCGCGGGGCTCCCTGGTGCAGTATGACGCGGTGTGCGACGCGCTCGACCGGGGGCACCTCTGGGGAGCCGGGTTCGACGTGTTCCCGGAGGAGCCGATCCCGGTGGGTTCGCGCTTGCTCCGCACCCCGCACGTGGTGATGACGCCCCACATCGCCGGGGCGAGCCGGCAGACGGCCGAGAAGGCCGCCCGGCTCGCGGCGGAGGAGGTCCGGCGTTACTGCCACGGCGAGCCCCTGCGGAACTGCCTCAACCCCGGCGCCAGTCCCCCGCCGGGAAAAGGTGCGTAAAGGCACCCCGACCGGGCGCGGCCGTGACCGTTTCCCTACCAGAAGCCCCACTGGCGCGTAGCGAGGATGTAGGCGCCCAACCCCGCGTTCGTGACCGCGTGCGCCAGGACGCACGCGCCGAGGCTCTGGGTGCGGATGGCCAACAGGTTGTAGAGCGCGCCGACGAAGGCCGCCGCCAGCCAGTCCGCCGACCCGTGCTCGAAGGTGAAGCCGGCGACGACCACGCCGAAGGCCAGCGGGTGAAACCGGTAGGCCGCCCGCGGGAAATCCTCGTTCGCCAGGTAACGCAGCAGGAAGCCGCGCCAGAAGACCTCCTCGACGAAGGGCACCACCACGGCCAGCCGCGCCAGCCGCGCCCCCAGCACCGCCCCGTAGAGGAGCGGCTGCCCGGCCAGGGGCGTCGGGTCGAAGCCGCCCTCCGTGCGCGGCCGGACGCCGAAGACCACCTGCGGGGCCACCCAGACCGCCAGGGCCAGCCCGCCCGCGCCCAGGCCCCACGCCAGCGCGGGCCAGCCGAGGGGCGCGAAGCGGTAGTCCCGCCAGAACCAGAGCACCGCCGCCCCGCAGAGCGCGGCCTGGAGCGGGTGCGCCCAGTATTCCGGCCGTTCCAGCCCGGCGCGGCGCGCCAGGTCCTGCCCGAGGAGGAGCACGGCGAAGATGCCCAGCGGGACGACGTGCGCCCGGAGCGCGCGGGGGGGACGGGCGGCGGGCGGCGGGCGGAGGGCGGGCACGGGGGTTGGCGGGAAATCTGCTGTAAAAGTGCCCATGCCCGCCGTCAATCCCCCGTCCCCGGCATCCGCCCCCCACCCCGACGCCGCCCAAGCCGTGCAGCTCCTGGAGATGGAACTCGCCCGCGCCCGCGCCCGGCGGCTCGCGCGGGAGCACGGGGCCGGCGGCAGCCGGCGCGCCCTGCGGGCCCTCTGCGTGCTCTTTTTGCTCGCGCTGATGGCCGCCGGTTTTTACGCTTTCTGGCGCGCCCAGGAAATGCGCGGGGAGGTTCGCCGGATCGGTCCGGGCGCCGGGGCGGCGTCGGTTCCGGCGAAGCGGCCTTGACCGCCGGGGCGGGCTCTGTTGAACTGCCCGCACCGCGATGCCGTCCGTTCCCGAAGAACCCGTTGTTCACACCCTCCGCATCTCGGCCGCCGACCGCCGGGAGCCGCGCACGCTGGTGCACCTGTCCTGGTCGCAGTTGCAGCGGCTCGCCGACGATTTCGACCTCGGCCGGCTCATCCAGATGGACACGCCGCTGACCACGCAGTGCAACACCACCGACCCGTTCCGCACCGGCCAAGGCACGTTCATGCTCCGCGCCCGGCACTCGGAGGAGTTCGGCGCCCGGGTCGAATACCTGCACGCCCTGATTGACGGCATCCGCGCGCGGGGCTTCTCCGCCCCGGAGGTCATGCGTTCCAAGCGGGGCCGGAGCTGGACCTTGTGGGGTGAGCGCGTGGTGGAGATCCACCGGTTCGTCGCCCACGATCCCGGCATCCACCGTGACTGGCAGCGCATGTTCTCCGCCGCGAGCGCCCTGGGCGACCTCCACCGCGCCCTCTCCCAGGCCGTCGCCGGGCGCACCCCCGTCCCCCCGGAGATGCGTAACGACGTCCCCCCGGAGCAGTGCTGGACCCTGTTGCAGGAGGCCGAGATCAGCCTGCCGGACCTGGCGTTGGATGCGGGTGCCTCCGCCGTGGACCAGGCCGAGGCCGCCCGGGTCGTGCGCCGGGCCCGGGCGCTGGTCGAGCCGTTGTTGAAGGATTACCACCGTCACGTCGGCCGGCTGCCGTGGATGACGGTGCACGGAGATTATCATTTCTGGAACGTGCTCTACCGCGGGGACGAGATCGCCGCCGTGGTGGACTTCGATTTCATCCAGGAGCGCGAGCGCCTCTTCGACATCGCCTACGCCCTGCAAAACGTCGTCGTCCACCTGCGCGGGGTGCACGGCTTCGGCGCGGACGGCAACACCCCCGTCCCGCCGGCCGACCTGCCTTGGGCCAACGTGCGGATGTGGGTGGACCACTACGACGCCGCCACGCACCTGCCGCTCACCGAGGCGGAGCGCCGCTGGCTGCCGCGGGAAATTCTGCGCGTCTTCCTCGTCGGCGTGGCCACGGGCTTTCTCCAGGACGACCCCATCGAGAGCATCCTGCGCCAGGGGGGCGACCTGGACCTCTACGAGTGGGTCGGCGGGCAGGAAGGGCTGTTCCTCTGAAGCCCGGAGGGGCGCGCCGGCTCCCGTCGGGCCCGCCGTTTGCCGGGAAGGGCGCCGTCCTCTGCTACGGCGGGCACGACGGGAGCCAGCGTGCCCCCCAGGGGACCGAATAAATTTTCGCCAGAAGCCCGCGCGTGGCCGCGCTTTTGCTTTGGAGAGGAATCCAATATGGCGAAAGCACCTTCCTCCGCCGTCGGGATCGACCTCGGCCGGCACGCCTTCAAGGCCGTTCACCTCCAGCGCAAAGGCTCCGGGGCCAGCGCCCGGTTCGTGCTGACGGCCTTCGCCACCCGGGTCGTCGGCGGCAGCACCACCGCACCGGAGGAGGACATGAGCGCCGATACGCTCTCCCAGCACCTCAAGCTGCTCCTGCGCGACCTCGGCGTCACCGGCAAAGCCTGCGCGGTCGCCATCTCGGGCGCCGGGGGCATCCTGCGGCTCATCGAGCAGCCGCCCACCCCGCCCCACCTCCTGCGCGACGCCCTGCGTCTCAACGGGCTGGCGCTGCTCAACCAGGACTGCCGCGACTTCGTGCTCGATTGCGACGAGGTCTCCTCCCCCGAGGAATCCACCGCGCCCGGCGCCAAGCGCCGCTACCTCGTCGGCGGCCTGCCGCGCGTGCAGGTCAACCGCGTGGCGGAGGCCCTCAACAAGAGCCGCATCCACGTGGACCGCCTCGGCCTGGGACCCATCGCCAACTACAACGCCTTCGGCCGCGCCTTCGAGCTGGAAGGCGCGGCCTCCGACGACGAGGCCTTCCTGCTCGCCGACATCGGGCACGAGGAAACCCGCGTGCTCGCCGGCACCGGCCGCGAGCTGGTCCTCGTGCGCTCCGTCGAATACGGCGGCCGGCACTTCCTCGACGCCGTTTCCGGCGACAGCGCCATTGACCGCGAAGCCGCCATCACCCTGGTCGAGCAGGGCGACGCCGGCATGGCCGAGGCCGGGCACGCCTCCCTGGCCGGGCTGGCGCGCGAGCTGCGCTCCTCCATCGGCTTCTTCGAGGGCCAGCGCGAGCAGGCCATCCGCCGGGTATTCTTCTCCGGCGCCCTGGTGAAAGCGGAGATGCCCCTGCAAATCCTTTCCGACGAGTTGGAAATGGCCTGCGACACCTGGGACCCGTTCGCCGGCTGCGACGTGAACCTCCCCAAGAGCCGCATGGCGCGCTTCGACGCCGAACGCGCCCACCTCAACGTCGCCTGCGGCGCCGCCCTCGAACTGCTCCAGCCGCCCACCGCCTGAACGCCCTTTATCCCCCGATGAACCCTACCCAGGAAGCTCCCCCCCTCGTGGACATGGAACTCGTCTCCGCCGCCGCCGCCGCCCCCCGGCCGCTGACCCCCTTCCGGCCCCTGCGCCTCAACCTCCTCCACGAGCAGCGCGCCGCCGCCGCCCAGGCCAAGCGCGACCCGCTCAAGCTCGGTCTCTACGCCCTCGGCGGCGTCGCCCTGCTGCTGGCCGCCTACTACCTCTTCCGCGTCGCCAGCGTGGGCGGCCTTTCGCGCAACCTCAAGGCCCGGCAGGCGGAGTTCGCCGCCAAATACGAGGGAGTTCTCAAAACGGCGGACGCCCGCGAGAAGGAGCTCACCACCCTGGTTGCCACCGGCGCCGCCCTGAAGAACCACACCGAGGGCCGCTTCTACTGGGCCTCCCTGCTGGAAACCGTCGGCCGCGCCGTCCCGCGGGACGTGCAACTCACCGGCCTGACGGGCTCCCTGGAAACCAAAGACAAGGACGCCCCGCGCGTGCCGAGCCTCACCCTGGAGGGTCTCTCCGCCGGGACCGAGCCGCGCGACGTAGCCGAGCGCTTCCGCGTCAGCCTCGCGGAGGCCTTGGGGAAAACCTTCCCCGGCGCCAGCGCCTCCTTCCGCAACCTGGACGACGGCGAGGGCACCGTCAGCCTGGACGGCAAGACCCTCCGCACGGCCCGCTTCACCATCGCCGTGACCTTGCGCCGTCCGACCGCCGCCCCGGCCCCGCGCTAACCCGCCCACCCCCCCCACCGCCATGAAACGCAAAGTCACCAAGGACCAGATCCAGAAAATGTTCCTGAGCAGCCTGCTGATGGTCGGCCTGCTCTACGGCTACAGCGAGTATCTCCTGGGCGACCTCAACCGGCAGGAGCGCGCCGCCACGGCCGCCCTCAAGGACGTCGAGGCCAAGATCGCCGGGGCCGGCAGCCGCATCAAACGCCTGAAGTCAATGGAGGAGCAGAGCCGCGACGCCACCGAGCGGTCCGCGGCCGTCAACGCCCTCATCCCGGACGGCGAGCCCATCGCGTGGTTCCCGCCGCGGGCCAAGGCGTTCTTCGACCGCCACAATATCCGCGAGGCCAGCGTCCGGCTCGACCGGAAAGAGAAACCCACCGAGCCCGAGCTGGCCGTCACCTACAGCGCCTTCCAGTGGAACATCGAACTCCCCGGCGTCGGCTTCACGCCCCTGGGCATCGCGCTCGCCGGCCTGGAAAACGAGGAGCCGCTCCTGGAGATCAACCGGGTGCAAATCTCCACCCAGCCCGCCACCCCCGAGCAACAGCGCGTCACCCTCGGCTGCGCCACCCTGGTGCGTTGAACCCTCCGCCGTTCCGCCATGAAAAAGCCCCTCCTCCCCCTCGTCCTCCTCGCGTCCCTGACTCTGCCCGCCGCCTCCGGGCGCGCCGAGGCCGCCGCCCCCGCGCCCACCGCCACCACCCGGTCCAGCTTCAACGCCCCCGCGGAAGGCTCGCCGGCCGCGCGCAACCCGTTCGTGCCCATCGGCTACGTGCGCCCCGTCGTCGCCGCCGTCAAAGAGAAGGTGCTCACCGTCACCGCCGATCAGTTCGTCGTCACCTCCTACTCCATTGACCCGCCGCCGCTGGCCGTCATCAACGGGCGGACCTACGGCGTGGGGGAGAAGATTCCCGTGGATAAAGAAGGCACCGGGTTTGTCACCGTGCGCCAGATCCGCGACGGCGTCGTGCTGCTCGACTACCGCGGCCAGACCCTGGAATGCCGCTCCAAGCCCCGGGGGGCGGTGGGGAAGTAACAGCGCCCGTCCCCGCCTACGCCGGCAGCGCCACCGTTCGCCGCACCCGCCGGACGAAACGCGCCGCCTCCGTGAACCCCGCGGCCCGCGCCGCCGCCACGGCCACGGGAAAATCCCGGCCGACCTCCCCCGGCGCGTGGGCGTCGGAATTGATGACCACGGTCAGCCCCGCCCCGCGGGCGAGTTCTAGGAACTCCGCGGCCGGGTAAAGCTCCCCGGCGGGCTTCCGCAGGCCGGCGGTGGAGATTTCCAGCGCCGTGTCCCGCGCTGCCAGGGCCGCGACGGCCGGCTCGTAGAACCGGCGCAAATCCCCGCCGGGCCGGTGCCCGAATTTCTTCACCAGGTCCGGGTGCGCCAGGAAGTCGAACAACCCGGAACGCGCGCATTGTCCGAACGCCCTCCAATACCGTTCCCAGATATCTTCCACCGCCCCCACCGAGGCCGTGAAGCGCGACAGGTGCCGCGGGTTGTCCACGTCCCAACCCGGCGCGAGGTAATGCACGCTGCCGATGAGGTAGTCCCAGTCCGCCCGGCCGGCCAGCTCCTCGATCCAGCCCTCCTGCCCGGCGATGAAGTCACACTC
>CAXTFX010000073.1:11305-13297 GCA_964243185.1 uncultured Chthoniobacterales bacterium | reverse complement strand
CCAGCCGCGTCCCGCCCACCCCGATTCCGTTAGCCACCCCCGCCCCGCGCGTGGACGTTCCTCGCGTCCGTTCGCCGCTTTTTTTCCCACATGACGCGCCGCCCGCCGCTCCTCCTTCTTTTCGTCGCCGTTCTCTCCGCTGCCCTGCTCCCCGTCCCCGCCGTCCGCGCGCAGATCGCGGACATGCGCCGCAGCCTGGTGCGTATCACGACGACCTCCCAGGAGCCCGACTACAAGGTCCCGTGGAACCCGGGCAGCATCCAGCGCGGCGTCGGCGCGGGCTTTTTCATCGGCAACCGCCGGCTGTTGACCAACGCCCACGTCATCTCCAACTCCCGCTTCATCTCCGTGGAACGCGAGGGCGACCCGAAGAAATACCCCGCCCGCGTCCAGCACGTCGGCCACGACTGCGACCTCGCCGTCCTGACCGTCGCGGACCCGAGGTTCTTTGACGGTCTGCGCGCGTTGAGCTTCGGCGGGCTGCCGGCCATCGAATCCACCGTGGCCGCCTACGGCTACCCCATCGGCGGCGAGCGGCTCTCCGTCACCCAGGGCAACGTTTCCCGCGTGGATTTCCAGAGCTACTCGCACTCCGCGGTGGACTCGCACCTGGCCATCCAGATCTCCGCGGCCATCAACCCCGGCAACTCCGGCGGCCCGGTCATGCAGGACGGCAAGGTCGTCGGCGTCGCCTTCCAGGGCTACGGCGGGGACGTGGCGCAGAACACCGCCTACATGATCGCCACGCCGGTCATCGAGCACTTCCTCAAGGACATCGAGGACGGCCACTACGACCGCTACGTGGACCTGGCCATCACCAAGATGAAGCTGCTCAACTCGGCCCAGCGCGCCGCCCTGGGCCTCGGCCCGGATCAGGCGGACCACGGCATCATGGTCGGCAACGTCGTCCCCACCGGGTCCTGCGACGGGGTGCTCAAGATCGGCGACGTGATCCTGGCCATTGACGGCAGCCCGGTGGCCTCCGACGGCTTCATCGAGCTCAACGGCGAGCGCATCGAGATGGAGGAGGTCGCCGAGCGCAAGTTCAAGGGCGACGAGATCCGCATGGACATCCTCCGCAACAAGGAGCCCGTGCAGGTGGCCGTGCGGATGAAGCCCGCGTGGCCCTTCCTGATCCAGGCGAACTCGTATGACACCCGCCCGCGCTTCGTGCTCTACGGGGGCCTGATGTTCCAGCCGTTGAGCCGCGACTTCCTGGAGGCGTTCGGCGTGGACGACCTGCGGGTGCGCTACTTCTACGATTCCTACGTTTCCCGCGCGCTGTTCGTGAAACATCCCGAGGTCGTCATCCTGGCCAACGTGCTCCACGACCCGGTGAACGCCTACCTGGACGAGTTCAAGAACGGCATCGTGGACACCGTCAACGGCCAGCCCGTCCGGCACCTGGACGACCTCGCCACCGCCTTCGCGGACGCGGCCGGGGGCGACACAGTGGTCATCAAGATGATCGGCGACGGCCGGCCCATCGTGCTGGAACGCAAGGCCATCGAGGCCGCCCGGGAACGCATCAAGCGGGCCTACAACGTGACGCTGGAGCAGAACCTTGGCACCCCGCCCATTGACGCCGAACGCCCGTCGCAGCCCCCGGCCGCGCCGTTGACGGTCCGGGCGGAGGCGACGCCTGCCGCCCCGGCACCGGCGTCCCCGGTGGAAGGTCGCTAGGAGCGCGTCACCCCGGCTCACCGGATGGACCCGTCCGGGTCCGTCCCAGTCCAACCATCTCATGAACAAGCGTCTTTCCCTCCTCGCCGGGTCCCTGCTCGTGGCGGCGTCCGCCCACGCCGCGCCCAACGCCCAGCTTGCCCGCCGCGCCGAGCTGTCCGTCGTCCGGGTGAATTCCACCAACCAGGCCTACGACTTCTTCCGCCCCTGGCAGAAGAGGAACCCGTCCGTGCGCCACGGCCTCGGCGCCGTGTTGGACCAGGGCCGCGTGCTCGTCACGGCCGAGCTCGTCGCCAACTACAACTACAT